>CAXSEX010000260.1:0-6897 GCA_964236415.1 uncultured Acetobacteraceae bacterium
CGACAAGGACAAGCTGCGCGCGGCCGTGCTGGCGACCGACTTCCCGTCCGGCGCCACCGCAGCCGGCTGGGGCGCCAAGTTCGACGAGAAGGGCCAGAACACCCGTGCCAGGCCCTTGCTGATGCAGTGGCAAGGTGGCGCGCAGGTCACGGTGCTGCCGGAGGAGGCGGCGGTCGGCAAGCTCCGGCCGGTGTTCGGCGCCTGATGGGTTTCCTTGCTAGAAGTGCACCGCCAGCGGCGCGAGCAGGGCGATCGCGCCCAGCCCCGCGCCGCCGATCCCCAGCACGACGCCCATCACGGCCAGCAAGGAAACGCTCGTCACGATGGAAGACGAGACGACCACGATGGCAACCTGAAACAGCGCGGCGGAATACTCGTAAAGATGGTACTTCGCCATCGAGTAGTCCCGTTCCGTTTCCGTGGCCCGGGCGCGTTCCGTCAACTCCTTGCGGCCTTCGCCGGTGCCGGGCTCGCTTTCCCAACGGGCGGCGGTGTCCTGCCAAGCCTTTTGCTGCGCTTCCAGCGCGGCCCGGGCGCCGGGGTCGGACATGGCCGCCTTTTGCAGTTCGGCCTGCTCGGCCGCGGTCCGCACGGTCGTCTGCCGCACCGTGCGCGCCTGGAAGTACGCCCAAAGATTGGCGGCCTCGACGTTCCGGGTGATCGCGTCGGTTTGCGCGCTTTTCGCGCCGGTTTCCACCAGCGCCAGAAGCAGCGCCAGCACGGCGATCAGCAAGGCGATCCGCTTGTCGCTGGCATGTTGGATATGTGCGTGTTCGCTCATTGTGATCCCTCCGTCTGTGCCGGCCGTCTTGGCATGGATTGCGCCGCGCGAAAACGTGTGGCGGTGTGGACGTGCTCCAGCCCTGGGCTTAGCATTTCCGCCATGCCCATCGACGCCGAGGCCCTGCTGCGCCACGAGATCCCCGACGTCCGCCAACGCCTGACCGCACGCGACGCCGTGCTGTATGCCTTGTCGGTCGGGCTGGGGCAGGACCCGCTCGATGCGCGGCAGCTTGACTTCGTGGACGGCCGCCGTGCGCTTCGCGCCCTGCCCTTCATGGCCGTGGTGCTCGGGCACCCCGGGTTCTGGCTGGCCGACCCGCGCACCGGGGTGGATGCGGTGCGCCTGGTGCATGGCGAGCAGGGCATCACCGTCCATCGCCCCTTCCCTATCGGCGGAGAGATCGTGGGCCGCACCCGCGTGACCGGGCTGGTGGACAAGGGGCCGGGCCGCGGCGCGCTGCTGTATGCCGAGAAGCGGGTCACGGACGCGGCCGACGATGCGTTGCTGGCAGTCGCGACCGCCACGGTGTTCCTCCGCGGCGACGGCGGGTTCGGCGGGGCCAAAGGCCCGGTGCGCCCGCCGCACCCGATGCCGGGCACCGCCCCGAATCACGTCGTGGACCTGCCGACCCGGCCCGAGCAGGCGCTGCTTTACCGGCTGAACGGCGACGACAACCCGCTGCACGCGGACCCCGCGGTGGCCGAAGCCGCCGGGTTCCCCCGGCCGATCCTGCATGGGCTGTGCACCCTGGGCGTCGTGGGCCACGCGCTGCTGCGCACGCTCGGCGGCTACGACCCGGCACGCTTCCACGCGCTCGACCTGCGCTTTTCCGCACCGGTGTTCCCCAGCGAGACCATTCGCACCGAAATCTGGGACAACGGCGCGTTCCAGGCCCGCGTGGTCGGGCGCGACGTGCTGGTGGCGAGCCACGGGCGCGCCGTGTTCAAGCCGGAGGCGAGGCCAGCATGATGCTCGGAGGCAAGGTTGCAATCGTCACCGGCGCGGGCGGCGGCATCGGGCGGGAGATCGCGGTGGCGATGGCGCTGGCTGGGGCATCCGTCGTGGTGAACGACGTCGGCGCATCGCTGTCCGGCCAGGGCCAGTCGGCTTCCCCCGCCGAGCAAACCCGGCAGATCATTACCCAGCGCGGCGGGCAGGCGGTCGTCAGCACCGACAGCGTTTCGTCCTGGGCCTCGGCGCAGCGCATCGTGCAGGCGGCGATGGACGGTTTCGGCCGGGTCGATATCGTGGTGAACAACGCCGGCATCCTGCGCGACGCGATCTTCCACAAGATGGCGCCGGAGGACTGGCTGCAGGTGATCGACGTGCACCTGAACGGCAGCTTCTTCGTCAGCCGCGCCGCGGCCGAACCCTTCCGGGCGCAAGGGTCGGGCGCCTACGTCCATATGACCAGCACGTCGGGCCTGGTGGGCAATTTCGGCCAGGCGAACTACTCGGCGGCGAAGCTCGGCATCGTGGCGCTATCGAAGTCCATTGCGCTCGACATGCAGCGGTTCGGCGTGCGGTCGAATTGCATCGCCCCCTTCGCCTGGAGCCGCATGACCAGCTCGATCCCGGCGGACACGCCGGAGCAGCAGGCGCGCGTCGCCAAGTTGCAGCAGATGACGCCCGACAAGAACGCGCCGCTTGCGGTGTTCCTCGCCGCCGATGCCGCCGCCGGGTTCACCGGCCAGGTCTTCGCAACCCGCCACAACGAGATCTTCCTCATGAGCCAAAGCCGCCCGCTCCGCTCCGTGCACCGCGGCGAGGGATGGACGCCCGCGCTGATCGCCGAGCACGCCGCCCCTGCCCTGCGCGCCAGCCTCGTGCCGCTCGACCGCAGCCAGGACGTGTTCGCCTGGGACCCCGCGTGATGGCGCCCGACATGGTGCCGGGTCCCACGGCGCGCGACGACCATGCCGAGATCCGCGAGGAAGTCCGGAAACTCTGCGCCCGCTTCCCCGGCGAGTACTGGCGCAAGCTTGACGAAGTCCGCGGCTACCCGACCGGGTTCGTGTCCGCGCTGACGGAGGCCGGCTACCTGTCCGTGCTGATCCCCGAGGAATACGGCGGGTCAGGCCTCGGCATCAGCGCCGCCGCTGCGATCCTGGAAACGGTCCAGGCAGAGGGCTGCAACGGCGCCGCCTGCCACGCGCAGATGTACATCATGGGAACCATCCTGCGTCACGGCTCCGCCGCGCAGAAGGCCGAGTACCTGCCGCAGATCGCCAGCGGCGCGCTCCGCCTGCAAGCGTTCGGCGTCACCGAGCCGACCAGCGGCACCGACACCACGGGCCTGCGCACCTTCGCCCGGCGCGACGGCGACCGCTACGTCGTGAACGGCCAGAAGGTGTGGACCAGCCGGTCCGAGCACTCCGACCTCATGCTGCTGCTGGCCCGCACCACGCCGCGCGACCAGGTGGCGAAGAAGACCGAGGGCCTGTCCACCTTCATCGTCGATATGCGCGAGGCCGTCGGCCATGGCCTGACCATCCGGCCGATCCGCACCATGATGAACCACAACTCCTGCGAGCTGTTCTTCGACGACATGGCCGTGCCCGCCGCCAACCTCGTGGGCGAGGAGGGGCGCGGCTTCCGCTACATCCTCGACGGCATGAACGCCGAGCGCCTGCTGATCGCCATCGAGTGCATCGGCGACGCCAAGTGGTTCACCGCCAAGTCCGTCGCCTACGCCAACGAGCGCCGCGTGTTCAACCGTCCCATCGGCCAGAACCAGGGCATCCAGTTCCCCATCGCCCGCGCCTACGCGCAGATGCGCGCGGCCGAGCTATTGGTCCGCGACGGGCTGGAGCGGTTCGAGGCCGGGCTGCCGTGTGGCGAACAGGCCAACATGGCGAAGATGCTGGCGGCCGAAGCGTCCTGGGCCGCGGGCGAGGCCTGCATCCAGACGCATGGCGGCTACGGCTTCGCCGAGGAGTACGACATCGAGCGCAAGTTCCGCGAAACCCGGCTGTATCAGGTCGCGCCCATCAGCACGAACCTGATCCTGTCCTACGTCGCCGAGCACGTCCTCGGAATGCCCCGAAGCTACTGATGGGCGCGCTCGACGGCCTGCTGGTGCTCAGCCTGGAGCAGGCGGTCGCGGCGCCGTATTGCAGCTCGCGCCTCGCGGACGCCGGCGCCCGGGTCATCAAGGTCGAGCGGCCGGAGGGGGACTTCGCCCGCGGCTATGATGCCGCGGTGCACGGCCTGTCCAGCTACTTCGCGTGGCTCAACCGCGGCAAGCAGAGCCTGGTCGCCGACATCAAGCACCCGGACGATGCGGCGCTGCTGCACCGCATCCTGGCGCGTGCGGACGTGTTCATCCAGAACCTGGCGCCCGGCGCCGCGGAGCGCGCGGGGTTCGGCAGCGCCGCGCTCCGCGCCCGCCACCCGCGCCTGATCACCGTGGACATCACCGGCTACGGCACGGGCCATGACTATGCCGGGATGAAGGCGTACGACCTCCTGGTCCAAGCGGAGAGCGGCGTCGCGTCCATCACCGGGCACCCCGCCGGGCCGGGCCGCATCGGCGTCAGCGCCTGCGACATCGCCTGCGGCATGTCGGCGCACGCCGCGGTGCTGGAGGCGCTGATCGGCCGCGGCGCCACCGGCCGGGGCCGCGGCCTCCAGTGCAGCCTGTTCGACGGCATGGCGGACTGGATGACGGTGCCGCTGCTGTATGCGGAGGGCACGGGCCACGTCCCCGCCCGCCTGGGCCTCGCGCACCCGTCCATCTGCCCCTACGGCGCGTTCGCGACGAGCGACGGCGCGCTGGTCCTCATTGCCATCCAGAATGAGCGGGAATGGGCAGGCTTCTGCGCCGGGTTCCTGGACGAGCCGGACCTCGCCAGCGCGTCCGGCTTCGACAGCAACAACGCCCGCGTCGCCAACCGCCCTGCGGTGGACGGGCACATCGCCGCGGCCTTCCGGCGCCTGTCCCGCGACGCCGCCGCCACCCGGCTGCGCGCGGCCAACACCGCCTACGGCTTCGTGAACGACGTGCCGACGCTGGCGCGGCACCCTGCCCTGCGCCGCATGGCGGTGCAGACGCCCGGCGGCGCCGTGCAGCTCGTGGCGCCGCCGGTGATCCAGGACGGGCAGGTGCCCGCGCTCGGGCCGGTGCCGGGCATCGGCGAGCACTCCGCCCGCATCCAGGACGAATTCAGAGGGAACCACGCATGACGGACGACTTCGACCTGGTGATCCGCGGCGGCACAGTGGTGACCGCGGCTGAGCAGTTCCGCGCCGACGTAGGCGTCCGCGGCGGGCGCATCGAGGCCGTGGGCGCCAACCTCCGCGGCGCCCGCACCCTGGACGCTGGCGGGCTGCTGGTCTTGCCCGGCGGCGTCGACTCGCATTGCCACATCGAGCAGCTCCAGCCCGGCGGCGGCGCGGACGAGGAAAGCTGGGAAACCGGCAGCCGCAGCGCCCTGGCCGGCGGGACCACGAGCGTCGTCACCTTCTCCACGCAGTTCAAGGGCCAGGCCATCGGGCCGTCGCTGGCCGAGTACCGGCAGCGGGCCGGGCAGGCGATGGTGGACTACGCCTTCCACCAGATCGTCACCGACCCGACCGACGCCGTGCTGGCCGAGCTGCCCGGCATCATCGCGAGCGGCATCCGGAGCCTCAAGGTCTTCCTCACCTACGACCCGCTCTGGCTGGACGACCGGCAATACCTCCGCGTGCTGGCCGCCGCCCGCCGTCACGGCGCGCTGGTGACGGTGCATTGCGAGAACTACGACGCCATCGGCTGGATGACCGAGGCCCTGCTGGCCGCCGGCCTCCTCGCGCCCAAGTACCACGCCTGGTCCCGCCCGCCCGTCGTGGAGCGGGAAGCGACGCACCGCGCCATCGCGCTCGCGGAACTGGTGGACCAGCCCATTCAAATCTTTCATGTGTCCTGCCCGGAGGCGGCCGACGAGATCGCCCGCGCCCGCGCCCGCGGCGTGCGGGTCTGGGGGGAGACCTGCCCTCAATATTTCGTGCTGTCCGCCGCCGACATCGACCGCCCGGGGTTCGAGGGGGCCAAGTTCATGTGCAGCCCGGCCCCGCGCAATGCCAAGGCAACCGCCGGGTTGTGGGAGGCGATCCGGCTGGGCACGCTCGATGTCGTGAGCAGCGACCATAGCGGCTGGAGCTATGACGGTCCGCGCGGCAAGCGGGTCAACGGCGCGGACGCGAACTTCCGCGACATCCCGAACGGCGTGCCGGGCCTGGGCAGCCGGTTGCCGATCCTGTTCAGCGAGGGCGTAGCGGCCGGGCGGATCAGCGCGAGCGACTTCGTCCGGCTGACGTCGACGCAGCCCGCGCGCCTGTTCGGCCTGCACCCCAGGAAGGGCAGCGTCATGCCCGGCGCCGACGCGGACCTCGTGCTGTGGGACCCGACGCGGCGCACCACCCTCACCAACGCCCTGATGCAGCACGTCATCGACTACACGCCCTACGAGGGCCTGGCCGTCACCGGCTGGCCGGTGGCGACGGTGCGCCGGGGCGAGGTCGTGATGCAGGACGGCCAGGTCACGGCTCCGCCCGGCAGCGGCCAGTATCTTCCGGTCGCGCCCTACGACCTGATCGCGCCGCGCGGCGTGCTCGCGAACGGCTTCGATCCTACCGGTCGCGACAGCGGGGGCGCTTGTTCCTGACGCCCCGCCGGCCAATATGACGGGCATGGTCGCAGCACGGAGTCCTGCATGAGCGCGGTGATCGAGTTCAAGCACCGCAAGGACGACACGTTATGGGCGGTGATGGCCTCGGTCGGCCGCACCACCCGGGTGGCCGAAATCTTTCCCAGCCGTGAGCGCGCCCTGGCGGACCGGACCTGGCGGGAGCAGCAAATCCGCGCCTATGCCAGCCTGCTGCAATCCTGCCGCCAGCCGGCGCCTTGCTACAGCGTGGCGCCGATCCGCCCGGCTGATTTGCCGCGGGCCTGGAAGCCATTGCCGGCGCTGGGGTTCTTGCGAGGGCAGTTCATTTAACGTTGTTTCCGAACGGGCTTTACTTTCTCGTGGTGAAGTCAGCGCTGCGATAAGCGCCGGTATAGTGCCGCGTCAGAAAACCTAGAGCATGTTCGGATCAGATGGAGACATATCCTGAGTTCCTGATGTAGTTGG
>CAXSEX010000261.1:0-6873 GCA_964236415.1 uncultured Acetobacteraceae bacterium
TTCACGCAGCACTCCTGTCCGCCGTGTTCTGTCCGATGATGTCAGGCTTCGACCGTGTACCTCAATGTCTGTCGGCTATCAGCCGTTTCCGGCGAAGCCGACGACCATGGCGATGGTCAGCGAACGCAGCCACGGCGTGCTGGACCTGCCGGCGCCGGCGGGCGGGCTGCCCGGCCAGGCCGCCCCCCAGGCCACCTTGGGCGGCGCCCCTTTCACCCGGCGCGGCAGCAGCCAAGTGGCAGGATTGCCCTGCACCGAATGGGAGACGCGGGACTTGCAGGGCCAGGCGACGCTCACCTGCTTCACCGACGACGGGGTGCTGCTCCAAGCGCGGCACGGCGCCCAGGTGCTGGTCCAGGCCACGCGCGTGGCTTACGGCGTCATGGACCCTTCCGCCTTCGCCGTGCCGCCGGGCTATGCGCATGAGGCGCCCCGGACCGCGCCGCCACAGCCGGCCTCGCCCGGAAGCAGCCGGTGACCCCGGCCCGGCCGCCCCTGCACCCATTTGCCAGGTGGGTGCCCTGGACGGACCGCCGCGGGCGGCTGGACCCGCTGCGCGCCGCCGTGTTCACGCTGCTGCTGCTGCCGGCGGCGTGGCTGGCGGTGCGGGGGGCGCTGGACATGCTGGGCGCCCGCCCGCTTCACGCGGCGATCCACTCGACCGGATACTGGGCGGCGTGGATCTTCGTGGCGTCGCTGATCGTCTCGCCGGCCAAGGCGCTGCTGGGGGCGCCGAACCTCGTGGTGGTCCGGCGGATGGTCGGGGTCAGCGCGGGCTGCTACGCCGGCACGCACCTGCTGCTTTACGCCGCCGACCAGGGCTGGCGCCCCTTGGCCGTCGCGACCGAGATCCTGGTCCGCGCCTACCTCACCATCGGCTTCGTGGCGCTGCTGGGGTTGGCGGCCCTGGCCGTGACCTCGACCGACGGCTGGGTGAAGCGGCTGGGCCGGAACTGGAAGCGGCTGCACAAGCTCGCGTACGGGTTCGCGGTGCTGGCGCTCATCCATTTCTTCCTGCAATCCAAGGCCGACGTGTCGCAGGCGACGGTCGCGGCCGGCGTGTTCGCCTGGGCGATGATCTGGCGCGTGCTGCCGGCGGGGCGGGACCGCGGCCCGGTGGCGATGGTGAGCCTGGCCCTCGCCGCCGCCCTGGCCGCCTTGGCGGTCGAGTGGGTCTGGTACCGCTTCGGCACCCATGTCGATCCGCTCCGCGTGGTGCGCGGGGAGGCCGACCTGTCGTTCGGCCTGCACCCGGCCGGGCTGGTGTTCGTGCTCGGGTTGCTGGCGGCGGGCCTCGCGGAACTGCACGGCCTGGCGCAGACCCGGTTCGGCGCCGGGCCGGGCTTCGCGGTGCTGGTTTATGCGCTCGGCGGGCTGGCGGCCTGGGGCGTCGGAGGAGCCTTGGGCTGGTCGATGGAGGACCTGCTGCCGGAGGGCACGTCGCCCGATGCGCTGACCGCCGCCTCCGTCCTGCTGTTCGCGCTGCTCGGCCTGGCCCGCCACCGCCTGCGCGCCGCTTGGCAGCGCCACCTGCTCGACGCGCTGTGGGCCGGCGCGGCGCTCACGCCCGTGCTGGCGATGGGCACCGAAAGCCGGGAGGCCGGCATGGTTGCCGCCGCCGTGCTGGGGGCCGGTGCGCTGCTGTTGGCGACGGGCCTGTGGACCACCTACCGTCGCGCCGCGATCATGGTGATGCCGCTCGCGGGATTTGCGGCGTATCAGGCCGCCCTGTTCTGATCAGGGCGCGAGCGCCTTCGCCGCCGCCATGACCTCCGCGGCGTGGCCCGGCACCTTGACCTTGCGCCAGATGCGGGCGACCCGGCCCGCCGCGTCCACCAGCACCGTGCTGCGGTCGATGCCCATGTAGCTCTTGCCGTACATCGACTTCTCGACCCACGCGCCGTACGCCTCCGTGACGCTGGCCTGGTCGGAGGCCAGCGGGAAGGTCAGGCCGTACTTCCCGGCGAACCGCTCGATGGGTGGCATGGCGTCCTTGGACACGCCGATCACCTCCACCCCGATGCCGCCGAGTTCGGGCAGCGCCTCCTGGAACGCCTGCGCCTCCTTGGTGCAGCCGGGCGTGTCGGCCTTTGGGTAGAAATACAGCACGAAGGGCCGCCCGGCCTGCGCGGCGAGGCTGACGGTGCGGCCGCCGCTGGCCGGCATTTCGAAGGCGGGCGCGGCGTCGCCGGGGGCAAGGCTCATTCAGGGACTCCGATCAGGGTGGTGAACGCCTCTCGCACGTCCCGCGCCGTCGCGTCCAGCGCGTCGCGAAGCTGTGGCAGCGGCAGGCCCGGCGTGCCGAGCTGCTGCCCCACCGCGCGCCGCAGCAGCTCCTCCGCCGCGGGCGGCAGGTCGTGGGCGCCGCGGCCCACGGTGATGCGGACCATGCTCTGCACCGTGCGCCACAGCTGGTCCGCCCGGATCAGCATGGCAACCGTGTCGGCCGGCAGCCGGCCATCGTCGGCCAGATGGCGCAACGCGGCGCGCGTCGCCTGGCAGCCCGGCCGCACGCCGTGGACGAGCTGCAGGGTTTGCGCGATGAACTCGACCTCGATGCCGCCGCCCGGGCGCAGCTTCACGTCCCACGGTCCCGTCGGCGGCAACTCCCGCAACAGGCGCCCCCGCATCGCCGCGGCGTCGGCGCGGGTGCGGGCGGGGTCGTCGGCGGCGGTGGCGAGCGCCTGGGCAATCGCGGCTTCCACCCGCGCGCGGATCGCCGGCGACCCGGCCACCACGCGCGCCCGGGTCAGCGCCATGCGCTCCCAAGTCCAGGCGTCGTGCGCGTGGTATTGCCGGAAGGCGGGCAGCGACACCGCGACCGGCCCTTTGTTGCCGGACGGGCGCAGCCGCATGTCCACGGCGTACAGCGGCCCCTCCGCGCCAGGGGCGGTCAGGGCGGCGACGTAAGCGTGCGCGGCCCGGGCGAACCACTGGCTCGCCGCCATGCGCCGCCCGCTGCCGCTTGCTCCGCCGCTGCTTTCCGCGACGCCCGGCGGGTGGCTGTAGATCAGCATGAGGTCGAGGTCCGACCCCGCCATCATCTCCCGGCTGCCGGCCTTGCCGAGCGCCACCACCGCCATGGCGCCCCCGCGCACCCGGCCGTGGCGCGCCGCGTGGTCCGCCAGCACCGGCCCTAGCAGCGCCGCAAGTGCCGCGTCCGCCAGCGCCGTGCGCGCCAGCCCGGCCGCGTCCACATCCAGCCAGCCCTCCATCTGCGCCACGCACAGCCGGAACTCCTCGCCCCGGACCTGGCTGCGGATGATGGCGATGGTGTCTTCCAGCGTGCGGGCGTCCCCGAGGCGGCGGCCAAGGGTGCGGGCCGGGTGCGGATCGGGGCCGATGGGGGTCAGCAAGCCTTCCAACGCCGCCGGCACCCGGGCCAGGTGGTCGGCGAGCGACGGCGAGGCGCCCAGCACGGCGGCGACGCGCGCCAGCAGCGCCGGGTTGCGCCGGATCATCGACAGCAGCGCGACGCCGGCCGGCAGGCGCGACAGCAGGGCGTCGAACCGGTTGAACGCCGCGTCCGGATCGGACTGCGCGCCCAGCGCCGCCAGCAGCGCCGGGAGCACGGCGTCCATCAGCTCCCGCGCCCGCGCGGAGCGCAGCGCCCGCAGCCGCCCGGCCTGCCAGCCGCGCAGCGTCGCGATCATGCCGCCCGTGTTGCGGAAGCCGAGCGCCCGGAGCGCCTCCGCCGTGGCCGGCGGCTCGTCCGGGCCGGCGAGGTCGAGCGGCGCGGGTGCTGTGGCCGGCGGGTCGGGCACGTCCTCGAACACTTCGGCATAGCGGGCGCGCACCCGGCCCATGTGGTCCAGCAGGTGCCGGGCCAGGGCGTCGGCGCCGTCGCAGCCCATGAAGGTGGCGAAACGGGCGAACTCGTCGGGCTTGGCTGGCAGCGCGTGGGTTTGGCGGTCGGCGACCATTTGCAGCCGGTGCTCGGCCCGGCGCAGCGCGCGGTAGGCGACGGTCAGCTCGGCGCAGGCGCGGCGCGGCAGGTGCCCGGCGCGGGCCAGGCGCTTCAACGCGCCGAGGGTCGTGGGGTCGCGCAATGCCGGGTCGCGCCCGCCCCAGACGAGCTGCAAGGTCTGGGCCGCGAACTCGATCTCCCGGATGCCGCCCAGCCCCAGCTTGAGGTCGAAGCCCATGAGCGTGCCGAGACCGTCGGGGCACGCCATGCCCCCGTGCTGTGCGCTCCGGTGCTGGTTGATGCGGCGCTTCATGGCGTGGAGGTCGGCGATGGCGGCGAAGTCCAGGCCGCGGCGCCAGATGAACGGGCGAATCGCCTGCAGGAACGCGGTGCCCACGAGGAGGTCGCCGGCCACGGGGCGCGCCTTGACCATCGCCGCGCGCTCCCAATTCTGCCCCATGCTCTCGTAATATGCGATGGCTGCCGGCAGGGCGACGGCGGGTGGCGTCGCGGCCGGGTCGGGACGGAGGCGCAGGTCGGTGCGGAACACGTAGCCGCCCGCGTCACGGTTCTCCATGATGGCAACCAGGGCGCGCGCCAAGCGTGTGAACACCGCGCGGAGCGTGTCAGCACGGCCGGGCTGCGCCGCCGGGTCGAACAGCAGCACGAGGTCGATATCGCTCGAATAGTTCAGCTCCCGCGCACCCAGCTTGCCCATGCCCAGCACAACCAGGCCGCAGCCCTCCGCGGGGCGGTTCGGGTCAGGCAGGGTAATTTCCCGCGCCTCGTGCGCAGCGCGGAGCAGGTGGTCCACCGCAAGGCGCAGCGCGGCCTCCGCCAGGTCCGAAAGCGCGGCGGTGACGCGCGCCTGGCCCCACGCGCCGGAGATGTCGGCCATCGCGGCGACGAGCGCGACCTGCCGCTTGGCCGTCCGCAGGGCGCTGGCGACCGGCGCGCGGGGCCGGGCAGGGTTGATGGCCTCCAGGGTCCGGATCGCGTCGGCGACCGCCGCCGCGGGGCCGTGGCGCACGGCCGAGAGCGCCGTCGCGTGCTCCCGCAGCAGCAGGTCCGACAGGAAGGGGCTGCCGCCGCCCAGGGCCGCCAGCATGGCACGCCCGCCGGGCTGGGCGGCCAGCGCGGCTTCCCCGTCGCCCAGGCTGGAAAAACGTTCAACCAGGCGCTGGGCGGCGGCGGGATCGGCCGGCGCGGGCCATGAGCGGTCTAGCCAGGAAACGGAGGTGGCCATGGTCCGCCAAGGTGGCGGCACCCAGCCCGGTCCGTCAATCGTCGCCGCCCGGCGCAGCCGGACCCGAGGCGGCGCCCGTGCCCGGCCGGGGGCGGCGGGCGCTGCGGACCGGGGGCAGGGGGGCGGGCCGTCTCGCCCGGGCGGCGCTGGCGGCATCGCTCGCCCTCGTGGCGCTGGGCGGCGCGGGGCTTGCGGGGCTGAGCTGGCGGCTGGCGCAGGGGCCGCTCGACGTGGGCTGGCTGGCGCGTTGGATCGAGGCCGCGCACAACACGCCCGATGTGGCGAGCCGCCTGCGCATCGGCGGGGCGTCGATCCAATGGCAGGGCTTCGGCGGCGGCGCCGGCCGGGCGCTCGACGTGCAGCTCCGCGACGTGGAACTCGCGGGCGCGGAGGGCGTGGCGGCGGCGGTCGCGGCGGCGGACCTCGCGCTGTCGCCGGGCGGGCTGCTGCTGGGCCGGGTCGTGCCGCGCGACGTGCAGTTGGACGGCTTGCGGCTCCGTCTGCTGCGCAACCGCGACGGGACGGTCGGCCTGGATCTCGGCCTCGATCCCGCGCGGGACCCGCCGAAACGCGCAGCGTTTGCGGCTGACGCCGCAGACGGCCCGGTGCCCGACCTCGCCGGCGCCATGGCCGAACTGAGCCGCCCGGCCCGCCTGGACGGAGGCGGCGCCCGTGCGGCCTGGCCCGAGGCCACGCAGCTGCGCTCCGTGCAGCTGCGCCACGCTGCGGTGTCGTTGGCGGACCCGCGGCTCGGCGCGACGCTCGATGCCACGGACGCCGCGTTGGACTTGCAGCGCCGGCCCGGCGGCGGCGTGGCCGGCAGCGGCACGGCGGCGCTGGCGCTCGGCGGCGCGGCCTCCATCCTCACGCTCCGCGCCGAGTCGGCAGAGGAGGGCACGCGCGTGGCCGCGTCGCTGGCCCCGGTGTCGCTGTCCGCGCTGGCCGCGGCGCTGCCGACGCTGGCGCCCTCGGTGCAGGTCGATGCGGCGATGGAGCTTTCGGCGACCGCAACCCTGTCCCCCGCCCTGCAACCCCGCAGCCTCCTCGTCCACGCCGGGGTGGGCGGCGGGCACGCCTGGCTGCCGGAAGCAGCGCTGGCGTTCGAGGGCCTGGCGCTCGACGCCACAGGCGAATGGGACGCAGCCTCCTGGGGCTTGCCGGACCGCGTGGCGCTGTCCCGCCTGCAACTCGTGGTCGCGTCCCCGGCCGGCGGCTGGAACACGACGCTGGGCGCCACCGGCCAAGCGGCGCGGCGGGCGGGCCGGTTGCGCGCCGACCTCGCGCTGACCGTGGACCATCTGGCCTTTGCGGACCTGCCCAGGCTGTGGCCCCCGGCCTGGGGCGGCCATGCGCGGCCGTGGATCGCGCAGAACATCACGGCGGGCACGGCGCGGGACGGCCAGGTCACGCTGGGCCTGGAAGCGGCTCCGGACCTGTCGCGGGTCAAGCTGGTGGCAGCCGGCGGCACCTTGCGGGGCGACGACGTGACGATCCACTGGCTGCGCCCGGTGCCGCCCATCGAGCACGCGCAAGCCTTGCTGACGATCCCCGGCCCTGACGTCATCGAGATCGCGGTGCCGAGCGCGCGGCAGGGCGCCGGGCAGTTGTCCAATGGCACCGTGCGGATCACCGGGCTTTCGGTGAAGGACCAATTGCTTTCGGTGAACGCCGCCGTGGCCGCCCCGGCGGGCGTTGCAGCGGCCTGCGCCCATTGCGGCGC
>CAXSEX010000262.1:0-6833 GCA_964236415.1 uncultured Acetobacteraceae bacterium
GTCAAGCTTTCGTTCTTGTGGGCCACCTGCCGCTTGCGCAGGCTGCCGCCCTTCAGCTCGAGGCGGCGGGCGCGGTGGATGATGGCAGCACGGTCTGGGTTTTGATGCGGCGCTTGAACTCCTCGTGGAGGCGCTCGATCGCGTTGGTGGTCCGGGCCGACCGCCACTGGCAGGGAGGCAGACGGAGGAAAGCAAACAGGCGATCGCCGGCCTCTTCCAGGCTCGCGGCCACCGCCGGGCAGCGCAGGCGCCATTTGCGCAGGAACGCACGGCGGCGGACCTGCACGGCCTTGGGCGTCTCGGCGTAGATCATGTCCGTGTAGTCGGCCGTGACCTCGTCATGCAGCGTGTCCGGCGCATGGGCCAGCAGGTTGCGGTGCTTGTGCACCGTGCAGCGCTGGGCCGGCACGTCGGGCCACAAGGCCGCTAAGGCCCGCTCCAGCCCGGCAGCACCATCGGTGATCAGGAACTCCGGCGTGCGCAGGCCGCGGACGACCAAGTCGTCGAGGATGTTGCGCCACGTCGCCTCGCTCTCCCCGCCCATGTTCTTGATGGCAAGCAGCACCTTCTGCCCGTCGCGACGCACCCCCAGCACGACCAGCAGCGAGATGCTGGTGGCCTTGCGATCCAGCCTCACGCGCACAACCGTACCGTCCAGGATCAGCCGCACCACGTCCTCCCCGCCCAGGTCGCGCCGGGTCCATGCGTCCCAGTCCGTGCGCACCTTGCGCCAAGTACGGCTGACGATGTCCTTGCCGACCGCGCCTCCGAACAGGGCCGCAAGCGCGCGCTTGACCCGGCGCGTGTTGGTGCCTGCCAGGTAGGCGCCGGCGATCAGCGCCTCCACCTGCCGGGTCATCCGGGCGTAGCGCGGCAGCGCCGGGCTGCGCCATTCCCGTGTGCTGCCTCCATTAGCGTCCGCCATGCGGGCCCGGGGCACGCTGATCTCGACCGGACCGAAGCTGCCCAGCAGTTGACGCTCGCGCGTTCCATTCCGGTAACCCCGGGACTCGCCCGTGACCCGCTCGGACCGGCTGCGGCCCAAGGCCGCCGTCAGCTCCTGCTCCAGCAATTCCTCGATAAACCCGCGCACCCGCCCACGGATGCTCGTCTCGATCGGGTCGAACCAGGCCTCCCCGGCAAACAGCATCGTGTCGGCGGCTTCTGTCGTCGTGCTATTCTGTTCCATGGCGTGGTCTCCGCCGGCGCGTCAACGCCGGTTATGGCTCGTTGCAACAAGCCGGAGACTACGCCACCAAACGTTTCCACCACATCCGCGACGGCACCACATACTGTTTCACGGCTGCTCTCCCGCGCTGTGGGTAAGTCGCCCGCCGGAGCGACCGTCAAGAGTCTGGCGTAGGCGGGCGACTTATCCATAGCTGCAACGACACAGGCCGTTGTGCTTTGCAGATGGGCCGCCCGCGATTACGCAACGTATCCAATGCTGACCCCTGGTCGGCGTCCAATGTTGGCTCTGACTCAATCTCGGTGCAGTAGGGGTAGATTTGGCATTCGCAGTCGTTGGAGCGTTCCATGCGAAGCACGTCGTTCCGGGCGGTCACGCCTGCCGGATTGGTCATCGACAGCGTGACGATGGACCGGGACCGGGTTTATGTCGCTGCCCGCCCGATTGCGAGTATAGCCGCCTGCCCTGAGTGCGGTCGCCCATCGGCCCAGGTTCATAGCCGGTACGAGCGCCGCGTGCTCGACCTTCCCACCGCTGGGCGCTCGGTGCAGCTGCGCCTGCAGGTGCGCCGGTTCCGGTGCGGTAACCACGCGTGCCCGCGACGGATCTTCGGTGAGCAGCTTGCGGAGACCGTGGCGCCCAGAGCGGCCAGACGCACGTCACGGCTGGAGGGGATCGTCCACCATATCGGGATCGCACTCGGCGGGCGCCCAGCGGCGACCTTGGCCCGGCGGCTGATGCTGCCAGTCAGCAGGGATACGCTGCTGCGGGTGGTGCGGCGACGCGCACTGCCGTTGGACGTCGAGGCAGTCCAGGCCGTCGGCATCGACGACTTTCCCTGGAAGCGGGGTCAGCGCTACGGCACCGTGCTGTGCGATCTCGAGCGGCGCCGGGTCATCGACCTGCTGCCGGACCGTGAGGCGGGCACAGTCGAGAGTTGGCTGGCTGCGCACCCTGAGATCACCGTGGTGTCGCGCGACCGCGGCGGCGGATATGGCCAGGCCGCTGCGAGGGGAGCGCCGCAAGCCGTGCAGGTCGCCGACCGCTGGCATCTAATGGAGAACGCCAGTGCTGCGTTCCTTGAGGCGGTGCGGCGGTCCATGCGGCCAATCCGACAGGCCCTCGCATCAACCACCATCAACCCTGACCTGCTGACTTGCGCCGAGCGCATCCAGTACGACGGCTTTCTGAGGCGGCAGGAGAGCCATCAGAGCATCAAGGAATTGGCCGGCGCGGGAACGCCGATCAAAGAGATCACCCGCCGGACCGGCCGAAGCCGCAAGCTGGTCCGCAGCGTGCTGCGCGGCGGCGACGGGGACGTATTCCGCTGCCGGGCAAACATGCTGGACGCCTATCTTGGCAAGCTCGGCGCCGAGTGGGAGACAGGGTGCCGGAATGGCGCCGAGCTTTGGCGGCGCTTGCGGGCCATGGGCTTCAAGGGTGGCCTACGGGTTGTGACGGAATGGGCCACCAGGCGGCGGCGCAGCGAAAAAGCCGGGCTCGAATTGCCCCGGACCACACCACCAGCGCGGCTGCTCAGCCGCCTCATGACGATGCGGCGCGAGCACTTGTCCAAAGCGGATGCGCTCACTGTGGCGGCCGTCGAAGCGGGTGTGCCCGCTCTGGCTGCAGCACGCGATCTGCTGGACCGCTTCCATCGAATGCTGCGCGGCCGTGATACGGAGGCGCTGACGCCTTGGGTGGCGGACACGGAAGGCGGCCTGCTCGCCTCATTCGGCAAGGGGGGCAGAGCCGATCTCGCAGCGGTCAAGGCTGCACTGACAGAGCCGTGGTCGAACGGCCAGACTGAAGGGCAGATCACCAAGCTCAAGTTGGTCAAGCGCCAGATGTATGGCCGGGGCGGGCTCGATCTGCTTCGCGCACGCCTCATCGTGCCCCCATGAACCTGCACGCCGAGACTGCACCGAGATTGAGTCAGAGCCAAACTTCCACGCCGATCTACAGGCACAGGCACCCTGACCGCCTACGGCCGCGTGCCGGTCCAGGCCAGCCCACCGCCGGGCTCCCATTCCGATGTCGGAACGTGATCATCACGTATTGAGGTCAACCTCCCGCAGATCCGTATCGGATGCCAGCAGGCCCCGGACGCCTGGAAGCGGCGCAGCAAGGCGTAGATGCTGCCCCGCTGCGCGGCCCCTGCTGATCCGCGAGCGCGGCCGGGACCACCGCCATCCCCAGAAGAAACCCATTGTGTCGAAGTCTGTTAGGGCGTTGTCCCCGGGAGTCTAACCATGTTCATGCACAACAAGCGGCTGCAATACACCGTTCGCGTCTCCGAAACGAACCCGCGCCTCGCCACGATGATGATGGAGCAGTTCGGGGGCGCCGATGGCGAGCTCGCCGCCGCGATGCGCTATTTCACGCAGGGGCTTGGTGAGGACGACGCTGGCCGTAAGGACATGCTGCTCGACATCGCGACCGAGGAGTTGAGCCATCTCGAGGTGATCGGCTCGATCGTGACCATGCTCAACAAGGGCGTGAAGGCGCAACTGGCCGAGGGTCAAATGAAGGAGGCCGAACTCTACCAGATGATCGGTGCGACCGGCACCACCGCGAAGGAAGCGCTCCTGTTCGGCGGCGGCCCCGCCCTGTGCGACTCGGCCGGCGTTCCCTGGACGGCAGCCTATATCGACACGCGCGGCGAGCCCACCGTCGACCTGCGCTCCAACATCGCCGCCGAGGCGCGCGCGAAGATCGTCTACGAGCGCCTGATCAACATCACCGATGATCCCGGCATCAAGGAGGCGCTGGGCTTCCTGATGACGCGCGAGGTGGCGCACCAGAAGTCCTTCGAGAAGGCGCTTTACGCGATCGAGAACAACTTCCCGTCCGGGAAACTGCCGGGCGTAGAGCGGTTCGCCAACATGTATGTGAATACCTCCCAGGGCGAGGGCGACGCCACCGGGCCGTGGAACTCGGGCGCCGAATGGGATCGGATCGACGATCTCGAACAGGTCATGCCCGTTGACGGCGGCGACGGCATGGCCACAGTCAAGCTCGACTCGAAGGACAAAAGGGTCGCGGCAAAGATGGCGGATCGGACCATGTCCGATCCTTCGTCCGATCCGACGACCGGCGCCGACCTCGGCGCGGGGCCGGGCGCCGGCCGCACCAAGAGAGGCGACCTGGGCGGCGCTGCCGATATAGGAACCGCCCCGTTAGTGGCCGAAGCGACTGTGAAGAAGTGAAGGTATGCCAGCGCTCGTCATGGCGCTGGCAGTTCGATAACTGGCACCGCGCTGGGTCGCTCCCCGCCCTGCGTTCTGGGGAGCGGTTGCAGTCCATGACCTTCCCGGGTTCACCGCCCGCGATGGCTGACCCGCTACGGCGGCGTCACAGACAGCAAAGCCGCATCGTAGCGCAACAGCGTCTCGGCCAGCCTGCCGCTGCGGCCGGCGGCTTTTTCCTGCTCGAGCTGATTGACCAGGTCGACCAGGTTGAAGAACCGTCCGCGGGCGAGGCTGCGAATGACCGCCGAGGCCACGCCAATGCAAAGATGCGTCTTTCCCGTGCCGGTGCCACCGATGAAGATCGCGTTGCGCTTGGCATCGAGAAACGCCCCGGTGGCCAGCTCGCGAACCTGGCCCTCATCGACCGTCGTGTCGGTAAAGACGAACTTATCGAGGTCCTTGAGCACCGGGAACTTGGCCCCGCTCAGGCGATAGCTGATCGAGCGGGCCTGCCGGTGCGTGCGCTCGGCCCGGATCAGGCTGGCGATCAGCGGATAGAGCTCGTCGCGCCGGGTCAGCCCCTTGCCGGTGACCTCGTCGAAGCTGGCGCGCATGCCGTAGAGCTTCAGCTCGCCCATGGCCTCCAGGATTTCATGGCGTTCCATCAGCCCGACACCCTGCATGCCGACACACAGGGGCAGTCGGAGCCGGTATTTGGCTTGTGCCGGCTGCTCGGCATCAAGCTGATGCCCCGCATGCGCGGGCTCGGCGACACGGTCCTATACCGGCCAGCCAAAGAGAGCCGCTACGCCCATATCGATGCGCTGTTCACCGGCGAGATCGACTGGGACCTGATCGCCACCCACCAACGCGACATGATCCAGGTCATGCTGTCCATCCAGGCGGGGCGGGTCATGCCGTCCCTGCTGTTGCGCAAGCTCGGCACGTATAGTCGCCGCAGCAGGCTTTACCGCGCCTTCCGTGAACTTGGCCGGGTCGAGCGCACCCTGTTCCTGCTGCGCTTCTTCTCCAGCGTTGAGGTCCGCCGGGGGATCCGTGCCGAAACTACCAAGGTCGAGGCCTACAACGATTTCCTGGACTGGGTGTCCTTCGGTGGCCCGGTGATCAAGAGCGGCGACCCCGTCGAGCAGGAAAAGCAGCTGAAATACGCCAGCCTGGTCGCCAACGCCGTCATGCTGTCCAACGTCGCCGACCTGACGCGCGTCCTCTCCGAGATGGCCGCCGACGGGCACACGGTCACACCTGCCCTGGTTGCCTGCCTCAGCCCCTACACACGCCGCCATATCCTGCGTTTCGGACGATACACGCTCGACATGGACAACACGCCGGAACCGCTCAACCCACAGCCGCTCCCCTTTGAGCAAGCCTTGTGACCACTTTTTACACGTATCCTCAGAGGTGTGGAGTGCGCCCCCGGGGGTGGACAGATTGGGCGATTTGAATTGACCCCCCTTGCTGGGCTTCCGGAGGATGGAAGCCATGACGAAGCATCGATCGCACAGCGCCGCGTTCAAGCGGCAAGTAGCTGAAGAGTTTCTCGCCGGTGAGACGCTGCACGGGTTGTCGCAGCGGCATGACCTTTCCCGGCAGCTGATCCCATCTGGGTCGGCAAGTTCGAGGCCGGCGCTCTGGACGAAGACGTGCAGGCGGCCGATCTGCTGCAGGAATACGAGGCCAAGATCGCGGCGCTCGAGCGGATGGTTGGCCGCCAGGCGCTTGAGATCGAGCTGCTAAAGGGGGCTTTGAAGCATGCTCCCCGGCCGAGAAGCGTGAGCACCTCCGTCGTCACCGGCCCCGCGGCATCGCCGTCAGCAAAGGGTGCGAACTGATGGGCCTCTCGCGATCGACGTTCTACGACGCTGCACCGGCAGTGCCGGACACCGACGAGGTCCTCGCTCGGATCGGCGCGATCTGCGACGAGTTCGAGTGCTACGGCTACCGGCGGGTCGGCGCCGCACTACGCCACCAAGGCATCGTGGTGAACGGCAAGTAGCTGCGCCGCCTGATGCGCGAGCACGATCTTCAGCCCAAACGGCGGCGGCGCTACGTGGTCACCACTGACAGCGACCATGCCGGGCCGATCTTCCCGGACCTGGCCAAGGCTGTCGTTTCCGATTGCCCCAATCAACTGTGGGTGGCCGACCTGACCTACGTCGCGATCCCTGGCGGCTTCGTTTATCTGGCTGCCATCCTCGACGCCTGGTCGCGCAAGGTGGTCGGTTACGCGATCAGTCGCTCGATGGACGCCCGCATCGCCGTGGCGGCGCTCAAAGCCGCGATCAGGATCCGCAATCCGCCAAAGGGCTGCATTCACCACTCCGACAGGGGTTCGCAAGGTGAATTCAACTGGTCGTCGCAACACCCATGTGGGCCGACTGCAGGTACTCGTCAAACGCCTCGGCAGGCGTCTTCCAGCCAAGGGTCTTGCGAGG
>CAXSEX010000263.1:0-6828 GCA_964236415.1 uncultured Acetobacteraceae bacterium
TTATGAGCATCTCGGCCCCGTTCATCCGCCGCCCGGTCGCGACCTCGCTGCTGATGGCCGCGATCCTGCTGATCGGCATCGCCGCCTACCCGCTGCTGCCGGTGGCGCCGCTGCCCCGCGTCGAGTTCCCGACCATCCAGGTCACGGCCAGCCTGCCCGGCGCCAGCCCGGAAACCATGGCCTCCACCGTGGCCCAGCCGCTGGAGCGGCAATTCGCGCAGATTGCCGGCGTGGCGCAGATGACCTCCGTCAGCGTCGGCGGCTCGACGCAGGTGGTGGTGCAGTTCGACCTCGACCGCAACATCGACGGCGCGGCGCTGGACGTGCAGGCCGCCATCAACAACGCCGGCGGGCAGCTTCCGCGCAACCTCCCCAACCCGCCCATCTTCCGCAAGGTGAACCCGGCCGACAGCCCCATCCTGATCCTGGCAGTGCAATCGGAGGTGCTGCCGCTGATCGAGGTGGACGACTACGCCGACAACATCCTGAGCCAGCAGATTTCGCAGATCGCCGGGGTGTCCCAGGTGTCCATCGGCGGCGAGCAGAAGCGGGCGATCCGCGTGCAGGTGGACCCCGCGCGCCTCGCCGCCATGGGCTTGACGCTGGAGGATGTCCGCCAACTGCTCGTCACCGCGACGGTCGATGCCCCGAAGGGAACGCTGGACGGCTCGCGGCAGGCTTTCGCGATCTACGACAACGACCAGCTCACCAAGCCGCGCGAACTGAACGACGTGATCCTGTCCTGGCGCAACGGCGCTCCGGTGCGGGTGCGCGACATCGGCACGGCGGTGGACGGCCCGGAGAACGCCCGCCTCGCCGGCTGGCAGAACGGCAAGCGCGGCATCCAGCTCCTGATTTTCAAGCAGCCAGGCGCCAACGTCATCGACACCGTGGAACGCATCAAGGCGGCGCTGCCCAAGCTGCGCGCCGCCATCCCGCCCTCCGTCACGGTGGAAACCATCGTGGACCGCACCGTGACCATCCGCGCGTCGCTGCATGAGGTGCAGTTCACCCTGCTGCTGTCGATTGCCCTGGTCGTTGCCGTGATCTTCCTGTTCCTCCGCAACGTCTGGGCCACGGTCATCCCCAGCGTCACCGTGCCGCTGGCCCTCGTCGGCACCTTCGCCGTCATGTACTTGTGCGGCTACAGCCTCAACAACTTGACCCTGATGGCGCTCACCATCGCGGTGGGCTTCGTCGTCGATGACGCCATCGTCATGCTGGAGAACATCTACCGCCACATCGAGGACGGCATGTCGCCCGGCGACGCCGCCTTGAAGGGCGCAGGCGAGATCGGCTTCACCATCATCTCCATCAGCCTCTCGCTGATCGCCGTGTTCATCCCGCTGCTGCTGATGGGCGGGATCGTCGGTCGGCTGTTCCGGGAGTTCGCCATGACGGTCGCCATCGCCGTGATGGTCTCGGCCGTGGTGTCGCTGACGCTCACGCCCATGATGTGCTCGCGCTTCCTCAAGCACCATTCGGACCAGCACGGCCCGCTGTATCGCATGGTCGAGCGGTTCTTCGACGCGCTGCTGGCCGGCTACCGGCGCACCCTGGACGTGGCTTTGCGGTTCCAGTTCATCACGCTGATGGCGTTCTTCGGCACGCTCGCCTGCACGGTGTTCCTTTACCTCCAGATCCCGAAAGGCTTCTTCCCCACCCAGGACACCGGCGTGCTGGTGGGGCTGACGGAAGCCGGGCAGGACGTGTCGTTCGCGGAGATGGCCCGCCGCCAGGTCGCCGCCGCCCGGGTGATCGCCAGCGACCCGGCGGTTGCCGCCGTGTCATCCAGCATCGGCGCCGGGCTCGGCGGGCAGACCGGCAACAACGGCCGGATTTGGACCACCCTCAAGCCGTTCGAGGACCGGGACGCCACGGCGCAGCAGGTGATCGCGCGCCTGCGCCCGCAGCTTGCCGGGATCGAGGGCATGAAGGTGTTCTTCCAGGCGGCGCAGGACATCAACATCGGCGGCCGCCTCGCCAAGACGCAATATCAATACACGCTGCAGGACGCGGACCTGGCCGAGCTTTACGAATGGACGCCCAAGATCCTGGCGAAGATGCGGGAGCTTCCCATGCTGCGCGACCTGGCGACCGACCAGCAGGTCGCCGGGATCACCGCGACGCTTACCATCGACCGCGACCGCGCCGCGCGCTTCGGCATCCAGCCTCAGGCCATCGACGACACCCTGTATGACGCCTTCGGCCAGCGCCAGGTCGCGCAGTACTCGACCCAGGTGAACACCTACAAGGTCATCCTGGAAGCGCCGCCCGAGGTGCAGGGCGACATGAGCACGCTTGGCAAGCTTTATGTCCGGGCGCGGGACGGCGCCGCCGTGCCGCTGTCCACCTTCGCCACGCTCGACACCAGGCCGGTCGCGCCGCTGGCGATCTCGCACCAAAGCCAGTTCCCCGCCGTGACCCTGTCGTTCAACCTGGGAGCCGGGGCGGCGCTGGGTCAGGCTGTGGATGCCATCAACGCCGCCATGGCCGAGCTTGGCGCGCCCGCCACCCTGCGCGGCACCTTCCAGGGCACGGCCCAGGCGTTCCAGGCGTCGCTCGGCACCCAGCCCTACCTGATCGCCGCCGCCCTCATCGCCGTGTACATCATCCTGGGCGTGCTGTATGAGAGCTTCATCCTGCCCATCGCGATCCTTTCGACCCTCCCCTCCGCCGGCGTGGGCGCCCTGCTGATGCTGATGGCCGCGGGCTACGACCTTTCGGTGATCGCCCTGATCGGCGTCATCCTGCTGATCGGGATCGTGAAGAAGAACGGGATCATGATGGTGGATTTCGCGATCAGCGCGGAGCGCCAACGTGGCGCCGCCCCGCGCGACGCCATCCGGGAAGCCTGCCTGATGCGGTTCCGGCCCATCCTGATGACGACGATGGCGGCCTTGCTCGGCGGCCTGCCGCTGATGATCGGAAGCGGAGCCGGGTCGGAGCTTCGGAAGCCCCTGGGCTACGCCATGGTGGGCGGCCTGCTGCTCAGCCAGATCCTGACGCTCTACACCACGCCCGTCGTTTATCTTTATCTCGACCGCTTGCAGCGTTGGCTGTCGCCGACCCGGCGCAAGACGCTGCCCACCTTGGCCGACAAGCTTGGAACCAACGAGGTCGGCGCCACGGCCGACTGACATGACGCCCGGCACCCTTCTGGCCGAACTGGCTCGCCTGATCCCCGCCATGCAGGCCCGCGCAGCGGCGCTCGACACTGAGGAAGCGTTTCCGGAGCAGGATTTCCAGGCGTTGCGCGAGCTTGGGGCGCTCAGGGCACCGCTGCCAGCCAGCCAAGGCGGACAGGGCGCGGGCACCGAAGCCGGCGGCATGGACCTGATCCTCCGTATCCTGACGGTCCTGGGACAGGGCAACCTGGCCGTGGGCCGGCTGTTCGAGGCGCATGTCAACGCGGTCAAGCTGATCGCCGCCTACGGCACGCCCGCGCAGGTCGAGCGCGCCGCGGCGGAGGTGCGGGACGGACACCTGTTCGGCCTTTGGGTCACGGACCCGCCGGAGCACCCCTTGCAACTCGGCGACGGGTCGCTGCACGGCGCCAAGGGGCCATGCTCGGGCGCCGGGCATGTCACGCGCGCCCTGGTGACGGTATCCACCCCGGCCGGGTCGCGGATGGCCGTCATCACCGTGGACCGCAGCGTCGCCATCGAGCCGAAGCGAGGCGCCCTGCAAGGGATGCGGGCCGCCGTCAACGGTGTCGCCCGTTTCCACGACACGCCCCTGCTGGGGGACGCGCTGATCGGCGGTCCCGGCGATTACCTGCGGGAGCCGCTGCTGTCCACGGGCGCCTGGCGCACCTCCGCGGTGACGCTGGGCGGCCTCGACGCGCTCGTTCTGGCGACCCGGGACCAGCTTGCGCGCCGGGGCCATCAGGCTGCACCCTTGCAGCAGGACCGCTTTGGCCACATGCTGATCGCGCAGGAAACCGCCCGGCTCTGGACCGCCGCCGCCGCGCAGCGCGCCGAGGCCAGCGAGGCGCCGGTCGCCGACCGCGTCGCCTACGTCAACCTTGCGCGGATCGCGGTCGAGACTGCTTGCCTGGACGCCATGCGGCTGGCGCAGCGGGCCTTGGGCCTCGCAGCCTTCCTGCGGCCCAACCCGGTGGAACGCCTGCTGCGCGACCTCGCGGTTTACTTGCGCCAACCCGCGCCCGACTCCGTCTTGACCGAGGCCGCGCTTCACAGCTTCTCCCCATGATCTCCGCGGCGCAGGCGTTCGAGGCCATGGCCGCCCTGCCGCTGGTGCCGCTCCACGCGGTCACGGGCGGCAAGCCGACGCTCATCCTGGCGCCGCACGCGGATGACGAGTCGCTGGGCTGCGGCGGCCTGATCGCCGCCGCCTCAGCCGCCGGGCATCCGCCCTTCGTGCTGATCCTGACCGACGGCACGGGGTCGCATCCCAACTCCCGCGCCTACCCTCCTTCCCGCTTGAAGAAACTGCGGGAGCAGGAGGCGTCGGATGCCGTGGGCATCCTTGGCCTCCCTCCCGGCCGTATCGGCTTCCTGGGGTTGCGCGACACCGCGGCGCCGATGGAGGGCGACGGGTTCGATGCCGCAGTCGCTGCGATCCTGTCCTTCGTCGAACGGGCGGGGGCGGCGAGCATCGTGTCGCCGTGGCAGCATGATCCCCACTGCGACCACCTCGCGGCGCACCTCATGGCCAGCGAGGCCGTGGCGCGATGCCGCCTGCGCCATCTCGCCTACCCCATCTGGGGCTGGACGCTGCCCCCAGACACCCGGCTGCCCGGCCCGGCGCCCCGCGGGATGCGGTTCAACATCACGAACCACCTGGCGGTGAAGCGCCGGGCCATTGCGGCCCATGCCAGCCAGCATGGCGGCCTGGTCCAAGATGACGCAGACGGCTTCCAGTTGCCGCCCAACCTTTTGGACATCCTCAGCCGGCCATACGAAACATTTCTGACGCTGCATGAGCCGGCGGCACAATAACCCCGCCACGGTCAGACGCGCTGCCCTGCACGGTCAGGCGGGCGGCGCGGCTCCCTCGTAGGGTGGCGACGACACGCCGGGCTTTCCTGGTTTCGTTGGCCAACGCAGCGACTGGGACCCGGACCGGCATCAGCCCGGCCGCCATGCCTTCGATGATCCCCCAGGCCACGCCGAACATGCCCTGCTTCAGCGCCGCATTCAGCGACGCCGCATCGCAGCCGAGTTCCTGGGTCAGCCAGGAGGGCGCGTCCCCCTGTCCCTGGAGCAGGCGGCGGACCTCGGCGCGCAGCCGGGCACGCCGGACATGGTTCGCCGCAGGCTCCAGCGCGTCGTCCAAAAAGGCATCCGGGGTCACGAGCCGGCGGCGGATCGTGTCCGCCATGCCGCCGACGGCCCGCCCGTCGATGCGGCCTGATACCGTCACGCTGACATCCGGCGCATGGCGGATCCGGGCGTCGACCCGGCGCAACGCGGCGAAGAAGGCCCGATCCTCCCCCATGGCAACAGGAGGGATGCCGCCAGCCTGGCGATACGCGCCCAGCGTCACGCAGATGCTGGCGCCTGAATGCTCAGTGTGCCGGGGCCATGGATCGGCGGGATCGGGGTCAAGCAGATGGTCGATCTCGTCCAGCAACGCCCCATACGCGCACTCGCGCGCGTCATCCTCGTGCAGCGCCGCAGGAATGGCCGCGGCATCGGCGGGATCGAGGACCGCCCGCCCGGCCACCGCGTCCGCCCCCTGGCGGATATGGGCCAAGTTGGCGGCCAGCCAATCCGGCGCGACCTGGCCGTCCGCATCCGTGCTGAGCAGCACCCCATGCGGCGGCAGCCTATCGGCCGCCAAGTCCATGGCCAAACGCCGGGCCTGCCCTGCGGTCTGCTGTTTGGACGGAAAATCATGCTCGACCACGTCCAGGGCGAACGGCAAGGCAGGCTGCATGCCGCGGGCGATGGCTGCTGTCGCGTCCGTCGAGTTGTTGACCAGCAGGACGACGTTGCATCGAACCGTGTCAAGCCGCTGATCCAACGCCCCCAAGCATCGTGCGATCCAGTCTGCCTCGTTATGCGCCGGAATGGCGACGGCAATCGGCAAGTCTGGTTCAGCCAACAGGGGGGCGTCCACGCGCAATTCCACAAACGTTTTGAGACATATCCAACGCCATGAAACCGTTGTAAGTTCCTGAGATTCAGGAACGTCGCACGAAGTTTACCCGACGCAGGCCAGTTCGGCCCGAATCGCCTCATCCAGCTCGCGGATGCGGAACGGCTTTTGCAGGAATCGCCGGGTGATAGGCTGGGGCAGGAAGTAGCCGGAAATGAGGATGACCCGGAGATCCCGAAAACGGCGGGCTGCGATGTCCGACAGCTCCAGCCCGGACATCCCGGGCATGCGCACGTCGGTGACCATCACCTCCACCCCGTCCTGCCGGTCCAGCACGCCCAGCGCCGCGTGGCCGCAGGTGGCCTGGATCACAGTATACCCGAGTTCCTGCAGCATCTCCGCCGAGGTCTCACGCACCGCTTCGTCGTCGTCAACCAGCAGAATCATTCATCACCTGCCCTGTTCCCTTCCCTCTGAAAGCACACGGCACCAGTGACCGGATCGCCCTTTGTTGGCCATCAAGACCCATAACCTGCCAATTGAGCCAGAATGTTCTTACGAACGTAATGCAACGTTACGCCAAGTATCCATTATGCGCAACGCAACCTGTCACTTCCTGACAAATGACATGGTTACAGGCAAATAACAAATTGGAGAGTTGGCGGAGGGGATGAGATTCGAACTCACGGTACGGCTTGACGCCGTACGGCGGTTTAGCAAACCGCTGCCTTCAGCCACTCGGCCACCCCTCCGCCGGGGTCG
>CAXSEX010000264.1:0-6779 GCA_964236415.1 uncultured Acetobacteraceae bacterium
CCCGCCTCGCCACCCAGACCCCACTAGCCAGCCCAGGATTGGCCAAAGTCGAGATCAGGTGGTCCCGACACCCGCCTCTGCGGCCCAGGTCTCAAAGCGCCCAAGGTCCGCCCGGTATTGGTCCCGTGTCCGCTCCCGCAGTGGTCCCTTAGCGCCACCCTCAGCAAGCCAGGCGTCCACATGCAGGGTCATCGGGGTGCCGCGGGCCAGCGCCACCGTTGCGAACACCTCGGCACGCTGCCGTCCTTCGATGCGTTCGATGGCCGCGGCGCGTTCCTGGATGGTGTCTGTGATGATGCACAGGGCATCGTCCCGGGGGTCATCAGGCTGCCATTCCCCGGTGTCATCTAATGACTACCGCGGCTCACTGTGGAAGCCGGTTAGGTCGCCACCCTGGACTGCAAGGACGTTCTCACGGATCGCCAGGGCTTCGGCGGTCACAGGGTCGGTAGCGGGGCGGCGCCGGGCGGCAGCTCTGGATAGCCTTCTCAAATCCGATAAGGGCGGTCAGCAGCCGTGCCCTTGCAAGGTGAACATCCCGTGTTCCAAGCCCCTTGCGGAACCTGATGCGCCCTACGGCTTCCCTGAGTGACGGCGGCACATCTCGCACAGCCACATAGCCTTGCCGGCGCTTTTCCATATAGCCCGCGACCTTCAAGCCCACCCCACGCTCCACCAACGATTTCCACCAACGGATACCTACAAGATCGTCAGAAATCAAGCAGATATGGGCGTTGCTGGTTCGGAATGTCCGGTCCCCTACAGGACGCCAACTCCGCAATCGCCGTCATGCGGCCTGTCCTGTCGTTCCACCTGTGGCCTTTATCGCCCTGGATGATGGCAAAAACGGCTCAGCCCATTCCTATAAGCCGTAACGGTACGCAGCGCATGGCATGAGGGGTTTAACCTCCATCATGCTGCCGGTAGTCTGTCCACGCCATTACGCCAGGACGCAGCATGTTTCGGAACACCGCGATTGGACTCGCAGCGGCATCGCTCATGGCCGCGCCCGGACTTGCTGCCCCGCCCGAGGACCCAACAGGCATTTTCACCTTCCAGGTCGAGAATGACGCCGTATCGACGCTGAAGGGCACGTCCGACCAGTACTACACGAGCGGGCTGCGGCTCGGCTACACGTCGGGCACCAATGCGGTTCCGGAGGCGCTGGCAGGCTTGGGCCGCGCGGTGTGGGGCGACGGGGTGCAGCGGATCAGCCTGGACATCAGCCAATCCATCTTCACGCCGCGCAACACGCAGATCAACCCGCCGAACCCGCGGGACCGGCCTTATGCCGGATACCTGAACGCGACCTTCGGGCTGCTGCACGACAGCGACAATGCCCGGAGCCTGCTGGCGCTGACGCTCGGCGTGGTCGGGCCGTCGGCGCTGGGACGGCAGGTGCAGAACGGGTTCCACGACCTCATCGGCGACCGGGAGAACCGCGGCTGGCCAGCGCAGCTCAAGGACGAGCCGGCCATCGAGATCCTGGCGGAGCGGACCTACCGCCTGCCCATTGCGCAGTTCCACGGCGTTGAGACCGACGCGCTGCCGGCCCTGACGGCCGGGGTGGGAACCGTCCGGGACTACGTTCAGGCAGGCTTCAACGTCCGGTTCGGCCAAGGACTCGGCAGCGACTTCGGCGCGCCGCGCATCCGCCCCGGCCTGAGCGGATCGGACGCCTACACGCCCACGCGCCCTTTGGCCTGGTACGTGTTCGCCGGCGCCGACGGCCAAGCCATCGCCCGCGACGTGTTCCTGGACGGCAGCACGTTCCGCGCCCATGGCCCGTCGGTCGACAAGCGGGCATTCCTGGGAGAGTTCCAGGCCGGCCTCGGCGCCATGTTTCACGGCGTGCGCGTGACCTATGCGCAGACCTGGCAGACCGAGTCGTTCAAGGGGCAGAAAAGCGGGCTGTTCAACTTCGGCTCTCTGGCGCTGTCAGCGCGGTTCTAGCCGGCCGTCTCCGGCACCAGGTCGGCCGCCACGCTCGCGGCCTGGCCCGCCTCGCCATCCGTCAGCGTGCGCCAGGTGCCCTGCACGAGGATTTCGCACGGCCGGAATCGGGCCTTGTAGGCCATCTTGCGGCTTTCCGGCACCCAGTAGCCCAGGTACACGTAAGGCAGCTTCTGCGCCCGGGCGCGCTCGATCAGCCACAGGATCGCGTAGGTGCCGAGCGACTGCTTCTCGCACTCCGGGGCGAAGAAGCTGTACACCGCCGAAAGCCCGTCGCCGAGCCGGTCGGTGAGGCAGGCGCCGACCAGCCGCTCGCCAGGGCCGCGGAACTCGGTGATGGTGGTCTCGATCGGCGTGTCCTCGATCATGGCGCGGTAGTCGTAGAAGCTCATGGTCGCCATGTCGCCTTCGCTGTGCCGCGCCTGTTGGTAACGCTGGAACAACTGGAACTGCTCCGCCGTGGCGCGGGCGGGCATGTTGTAGCCCTCAACCGCCGCGTTGGCGCGAATGATGCGGCGCAGGCCGCGGTCGGGCACGAAGGCCGCGACGGAAATCCGGATCGGCACGCAGGCCTGGCAGGACGGGCAGACCGGGGCATAGGCAATGTTGTGGCTGCGGCGGAAGCCGGCCCGGGACAGCCGGTCATGCAGGTTGTCGGCATCCGGCCCGGTGATCTCCGTCACCACCTTTCGCTCGGTCCGGCCCGACACGTAAGGGCAGGGAAGCGGAGCCGTGGTGTAGAAGAACTGCGGTCGGCGCGGCGGCTTGTAGGTCATGCGTATCCGGTTCCCCGGCTCATGTTCCCGAAATCGACGGGCGCGGTCAACGCCCCGTCCAACGCCCGGGCACGCACGACGACGAGACCCGAGGCCAGGTCATGCAGCGTCCGGTGCCGGGTGGTCAGCAAGGCCGCCGCCAGCCACACCACCCCGGCGCTCAGCGTCAACCACAGCCCGGCGGTGAACAGGACCGCCTGCAGCAGCGACGGCCGGCCCAAATCCAGGTTCCGCCGCACGGACAGATCCATCATCACCTGGCCCGGCGTGGCGCTGCGCGCGCTCGCGACGAACAGGATGTTATAGGCGAGCGGCACGACCGGCAGCAGCCCGAGCAGCGGCAACCCCAGTCCCAGCGTCAGAAGCCCGAAGCCGACCAGCACCACCCACAGCACCGCCACGATGCCGCCTACCAGCAGCAGGTCGATCAGCCAGGCGCACACGCGGCGGAACAGCACTCCTTCCAGCAACGGGGCCTCGTCCATGACTTGTCCAATGGCGGCTTGTCCGGTGGAGTAGGCGCTCATGGGACCAATCCTATGCGATCCGCGACGGCGGCGGGCTGGGGGCCGATGACGATGGATGTGCCATCCCGCCAGCGTGCCATCAAGGAGGAGGCCGCGCGGCGGAACGGGTTGCCGGACTGCCCGGGCGTCAAGGCGAACAGGCTGCGGTCCAGGTCGTCCAAGTCGTAGACTCCACGATACCCGGCGCCGTGCACCGAGGCCCAGGCGTCCCCGCGCATGCTGCCCCGGTACACCGTCGTGTCGTCGCCGGGCTGCATGATCGTCGATGTGGTGAGCCGGCCGAGCACGGGCAATGTTCCCAGCAGCGGGTGCGAAAAAATCGCCTGGTGCGCGCGGCCCCAAAGCCAATCGTCCGGCTTCGGGCCATAGCCGGCGGCAAGGCCGGCCATCGCGGCTTTCAGCGACTCGGCCAGCATCGGCCCGCAATCGCCCTCGCACCAGCCTGCGCCGCCGGGCGACAACGCCCGGGCCACCAGGTCCGCGCTCCCGCCCGCCGCGGCGGCTGGCACAGCGGCGCGCGCCAGCATGGCCGATGCGAACTGCCGGACCCAGGCATTGAAGATGAGCGGCTGCGGCAGGTCGGGCCGCATGGCCCCGTCCCAATGGGACAGCAAGGCCAGGGCGCGCCCGGATGCCTCGTCGGCTGGCCGGGTGGCCAGCAGCGCCGGCAGGATTTGCACGGCGAAGCTGCTGACCGCGTCCACCTGCATGGCGGCGAAGCTTCCCGCGTCGTGCTTGGCCGTCGCTGCCAGCATCTGCCGGATGCGCCGCGCCCGCCAGTCGCCGAACCAGTCGGCACCCATGAACACCGGGAAGTCCGGCCCGGCCACGCGCTCGTTGGCGTTCACCAGCCGGCCGGCCGCGGGCGCCACGGTGCGGGGCAGGGCGCTGCCGCCTGCGTAGCCCGTCCAGTCGTGGGCGCCGTCCGCGCCGTCCACCGGCACGGTGCCGTCGCCGGCGCGCCGGATCGGCACGCGCCCCGTGGTGAACTGCGCAATGGCCGTCCGATCCGCCGCCAGCAGGTTCTGCACGGGCGCCGTGACCAGCTCGGACGCGCGCCCGGCGCCCGCCACGTCCGACGCGCGGTTGAGCGCCAGCAGCCCGGTCGCCGTGCTGTCCCCAGGCAGGAGGTTGGCCATGGCGACGGCCAGCACCGGCCCGCCAGGCGCGTCCCCGCTGATTGCATCCAGGTCGCTGAGCACCGGGCCGTGCCGGGTTTCCCGCACGAGGAGGCGCTCGTCCGAGGCGCCGCGCACCCGGATGCGCTCCTCATGCTCGACAAAGGCCTGGGGACCGTCCGGTGTCTGGTAGCGGCCGTCCGGAAGCACGGTCTCGGCGAACACGTCCTGCGTGTCGGCGCCGGTGGTGGTGAAGGTCCAGGCGATGCGCCCGTTATGCCCGATGACGAGGAACGGCACGCCCGGCGCCGTGGCGCCGACCAGCGCCCCGCCCGGCGTGTCGATCCGCGCCAGGTACCAGATGGCCGGCAGGCTGAAGCCGAGATGCGGGTCGCCGGCCAGCAGCGGGCGGCCGGTCGTCGTCCCCCTGCCGTCCACCGCCCACTCGTTGCTGGCCGAGCTGGGCCAGGTGAACGGCTCGGGGAAGTCCGGCACCGCGGCCACGACCCGCGTGGCCACCGCTGCGAGCCGCGTAGAGCCGGGCAGGGCATGGGCGTCCGGACGCGGCGTGTCGTCCTGCGGCGGCCACAACTCCTTCATGCGTGCGGCGGGCAGGCGGTCCCGCACCGCCGCACGCGCCAGCTCGGACCGCCAATTGCCCGACAAGTACAGGCCCATGGTCTTGCCCCACAGCAGGCTGTCCACCGCCGTCCAGGGTTCCGGGGCGCCGAGCGGGATGAACTCCGGCGCCGCGAGCCGGCCGCGAGCCGCGATCCAGGCGTTCACGCCCGCGGCATAAGCGTCCAGCATCGCCCGCGTGTCGGCATCGAGCGCCGGCAGATCGGCCTCCGCGCGCCGGCGCAGCCCGAGCACCCGCATGGTCCGGTCCAGCCGCAGCGTCATGCTGCCGGCGATCTCGGACAGGCGCCCGGACGCGGCCCGGCGCATCAGCTCCATCTGGAACATGCGGTCCCGGGCGTGCACGAAGCCGAGCGCCGCCGCGGCGTCGAGGTCCGACCCCGCCGCGACGCGCGGGATGCCGTCGTCGTCCAGGCTGATTGCGACCGGCCCCGCGAGGCCCGGAACCCGGGCCTGCATGCCATCGGGCGGCAGGGACAGCCAGAACAAGCCCCCTGCCGCGACGCCGGCGAAGGCAAGCAGCCCAAGCAGCGCCGCGAACACCGATCCGAGGGCGCGGGCCGCCACGCGCAGCAGGACCCATCCGACGCCGCGCCGCGACGGCCGCACGCCGCGCACCCTCGGCCCGTGCCCTCAGTGCAGCCGGGGCGCCTTCAAATGGCTGGCGTGGTCGGCCGAGGTCACGGTGACGGCGGTGGTCTTGCTGCCGCGGCCGAGCCTGATCTGCACCGGCGTGCCGGCCGGGCCGGACGCCCAAACGGCGCGCCACAGCCCCGGGAGGTCCGGCACGTCTTCCCCGTTCACGGACAAGATGCGGTCCCCGGTCCGCACCCCGGCCTGGTCCGCCGGTCCGTTATCCGCGAGGCCGCCGACCACCAGGGCCTGATCGTCCTCCATGGCATACAAGCCCAGCCATGGCCGGGGCGGCCGGTTGACCCGGCCAAAGGACAGCAGGTCGTCCAGGATGGGGCGCAGCAACTGCACGGGCACAACCATGTTCATGTCCTGCCGCTTGCCGCCTTGGCCCTGCTGCAGCACCAAGGAGCCGATGCCCAGCAGCCGCCCGTCCTGCCCCACCAGCGCGGCACCGCCCCAGAACGGGTGCGACGGCGCGGTGAAGATGGCGTCGTCCAGCACGTACTCCCAATAGCCCGCGAACTCCTGTCGCCCGGCCACCTTCGCCGCGACGCACTGCCGGCGCCCGCCGGCGGCGGCGAAGATCACTGGCGTGCCCACCCGCGCCTTCTCGCTGTCGCCCAGCTCCATCACCGGCAGGTCGAACTTGCCGAGCGCCTGCACCATGCCAAGCCCCGTGTCCCGGTCGTAGGCCATGGGGTAGCCGGCAACCGTCCGGCCATCGGCGGCGGACAGCCAAACCGTTTCCGCCTCCGTGATCAGGTAGCCGATGGTGAGGAACAGCCCCGGCTTGATATGCACGGCGCTGCCCGCCCGCTCGACGCCGAGCGTGGAGGCGGTGAACGCATCCTCCGGCACGGTCGCGCGCAGCGACACGATGGAGCGCAGCGCGTGGTCGAGGTCGAAGGAGTACTCGCTCGGCTTGGGCTGCAGGCTCGCCGGGATGGTCTGGTCGGTCTTGGGCATCGGTCCCTGTCCGTTGGATCAGCCGTAGTTTACCATGATCGTCTTCTTGTGCATGAAATGTTCCAGCATCGACTCAAGGCTGGCTTCCTTGCCCAAGCCGCTGCTTTTCACGCCGCCATAGGACAGGTTGGCCTGCACCACCAGGTTCTGGTTGATCTGCACCA
>CAXSEX010000265.1:0-6708 GCA_964236415.1 uncultured Acetobacteraceae bacterium
CGCCCCGCCCGCCGACCAGATGCGGGCCAGGATCGTTTCCCGGCTCACCTACCAGGTCGGCAAGTCGCCCGCCGTCGCCAGCGAGCGCGACTGGTTCGTCGCGACCGCGCTGGCGGTGCGGGACGGCGTGCTGGACTGCTGGTTCGACAGCACCCGGCGCACCTACGAGACCGGCGCCAAGCGGGTCTATTACCTGTCCCTCGAATTCCTGATCGGCCGGCTGCTGTTCGACGCCATCGGCAACCTGGGCCTGATGGAGGTGGTGCGGGCGGCCCTGGCGGCAGAGGGCGTGGACCTCGAACGCCTGCGGGAGCAGGAGCCGGACGCAGCCCTCGGCAACGGCGGGCTTGGGCGCCTCGCCGCCTGCTTCATGGAAAGCATGGCGACGCTCGGCATCCCCGCCTACGGCTACGGCATCCGCTACGAGCACGGGCTGTTCCGCCAGGTCATCGTCGATGGCATCCAGCAGGAATTGCCGGAGGACTGGCTGTCGCTTGGCAACCCCTGGGAGTTCGAGCGGTCGGAGGTTGCCTACCCCATCGGCTTCGGCGGCACCGTGGCCCGGCAGGAAGGGCCTGGCGGCACGGCCTACGCCTGGCATCCGGCCGAGACGCTGTCGGCCGTCGCCTACGACATGCCGGTGGTGGGCGGCCCCACCCCGGGCGGCCCCACCCTGGACAGTGCCAACGGCGCGGCCCCGGCGCACCACGCCAACACGCTCCGGCTTTGGTCGGCGCAAGCCACGACGCCGATGCAGCTCGACGACTTCAACCGCGGCGACCACGTGGGCGCGCTGCGCGACCGGGTGCGGGTCGAGGCGGTGTCCCGCGTGCTGTATCCCGGCGACGAGAGCGACGCCGGGCAGGAGCTGCGGCTGCGCCAGGAGTTCTTCTTCGCGTCCGCGTCCTTGCAAGATCTGCTGCGCCGGCACATGGACCAGTTCGGCACGCTGTCCAACCTGTCGGACAAGGCGGCGATCCAGCTCAACGACACCCACCCGGCCATTGCGGTCGCCGAGATGATGCGCCTCCTGGTCGATGTGCACGGCGTGGAGTGGGCCGCCGCCTGGGCCACCACCGTCGCGACCTTCGCCTACACCAACCACACGCTGCTGCCGGAGGCGCTGGAAACCTGGCCGGTTTCGCTGATGGAGCGCCTGCTGCCGCGGCACATGCAGATCATCTACCTGCTGAACGCGCGCCACCTGGAGCGCGTGTCCGCGCACGGCCCGGTGGACGAGGCGCTGCTCAGCACGCTGTCGGTCATCGACGAGCGGCACGGCCGGCGGGTGCGGATGGGGCACCTGGCGTTCCTGGGGTCGCACTCGATCAACGGCGTGTCGGCCCTGCACACCGGCCTGATGCAGAAGACGGTGTTCCGCGACCTCCATGCCCAGTACGGCGGGCGCATTAACAACAAGACGAACGGCGTCACCTTCCGCCGCTGGCTGCACCGCGCCAACCCGGGGCTGACGAAGCTGCTGGTGGACATGCTGGGACCGCGCGTGCTGGGGGACGCCACGGCGCTTGCGGACCTCCGCGCCCATGCGGACGATCCCGCTTTCCAGGCCGCGTTCGCCCGGCAGCGGCTCGGCCGCAAGGAGGCGCTGGCCCGGGTGATCGCCGACCGCACCGGCATCGCTGTCGACCCCGGCGCGATGTTCGACGTGCAGGTCAAGCGCATCCACGAGTACAAGCGCCAGCTGCTGAACATCCTGCACGCCGTGGCGCTGTACGACTCGATCCGCGCGCAGCCGACGCGCGACTGGGTGCCGCGGGTCAAGATCTTCGCCGGCAAGGCGGCGCCGGGCTACCGCGCGGCGAAGCAGGTGATCCGGCTGGCCTGCGACGTGGCGCAGGTCATCAACTCCGATCCCTCGGTCAATGAGCAACTGAAGGTGGTGTTCCTGCCGAACTACAACGTGAGCCTCGCGGAAGCCATCATCCCCGCCGCCGACCTGTCGGAGCAGATTTCCACGGCAGGCATGGAGGCGTCCGGCACCGGCAACATGAAGCTGGCCCTGAACGGGGCGCTCACCATCGGCACGCTGGACGGCGCCAACGTCGAGCTGCGCGACCACGTCGGGCCGGACAACATCTTCATCTTCGGCATGACCGCCGACCAGGTGCTGGCCCGCGCGCAGCGGGGCCTTGCGGCGCACGACGACGTGGCCGCCTGCCCGGCGCTGCAGCAGGCGCTGGACGCCATACGCTCCGGCGTGTTCTCTCCCAACGAACCCAGCCGCTACCAAGAGCTGGTGCACAACCTGCTGGAAAGGGACACGTTCATGATCGCCGCCGACTTCGAAAGCTACTTGGACCAGCAAGTGGCGGTCAAACAGCTTTGGACCAACCCGGCCGCGTGGTGGCGCGCGAGCATCCTCAACACCGCGGGCGTCGCCTGGTTCTCGTCGGACCGCACCATCACCGAGTACGCCACCGAGATCTGGAACGCCATGCCCCCAGCAGGATCAGGGCCGCGGCGGGGGCCGACGCCGGGGAGCGCCGAGGCATGATCCGCACCAGCCCCGGGGTGAACGCGCCCCTTGCCCGCTCCGCCATGGCCTACGTGCTCGCCGGCGGGCGCGGCAGCCGCCTGATGGAGATGACCGATATCCGCGCCAAGCCCGCGGTGTATTTCGGCGGCAAGAGCCGGATCATCGACTTCGCGCTGTCCAACGCGCTGAACTCGGGCATCCGCCGCATCGGCGTCGCCACGCAGTACAAGGCGCACAGCCTGATCCGCCACCTGCAGCGCGGATGGAACTTCTTCCGGCCGGAGCGCAACGAGAGCTTCGACATCCTGCCCGCCAGCCAGCGCGTGTCGGAAACCGGCTGGTACTCCGGCACGGCCGACGCCGTGTACCAGAACATCGACATCATCGAGAGCTACGAGCCGCGCTTCATCGTCCTGCTCGCCGGCGACCACATCTACAAGATGGACTACGAGCCGATGCTGCAGCAGCACGTCGAGCAGAACGCCGACGTGACGGTGGGCTGCATCGAGGTGCCGCGGATGGAGGCGACGGGGTTCGGCGTCATGGGAGTCGATGAGGACGACCGGATCGTCTCTTTCCGGGAAAAGCCCGCCGACCCGCCCGGCATCCCCGGCAGCCCGGACCAAGCGCTGGCCAGCATGGGCATCTACGTGTTCGACACCCAGTTCCTCATGGACCAACTCCGACGCGACGCCGCCGACGCCGAGAGCGGCCACGACTTCGGCCGCGACCTCATCCCCTACCTCGTCAAACACGGCAAGGCGGTGGCGCACCGCTTCGCCGCGTCCTGCGTGCGGTCGTCGGCCGAGGCGGAAGCCTATTGGCGCGATGTCGGCACCGTCGATGCGTATTGGGAAGCGAACGTGGACTTGACCGACTTCGTGCCCGGCCTCGACCTGTTCGACCGGGACTGGCCGATCTGGACCTATGCCGAGATCACGCCGCCCGCCAAGTTCGTGCATGACGAGCCGGGCCGGCGCGGCCAGGCGGTCAGCTCCCTCGTGTCCGGCGGCTGCATCGTGTCCGGCAGTTCCATCAACCGCTCCCTGCTGTTCACCGGCGTGCACACCCACTCGCGGGCCGTGATCGACGCGGCGGTGATCCTGCCCTACGTCACGGTGGGCCGGTCCGCACGGCTGCGCAACGTCGTCATCGACCGCGGCGTGCGCATCCCCGAGGGCCTGGTGGTCGGCGAGGACGAAAAGCAAGACGCCGCCCGCTTCCGCCGCACCAGCCGGGGTGTGTGCCTGATCACCCAGCCGATGATCGACAAGCTGCAACTGGCCAACAAGCTGCAAGCGTGACGCCGCTCCGCGTCCTGTCGGTCACGTCCGAGATCTACCCGCTGGTCAAGACCGGCGGCCTCGCGGACGTGGCGGGCGCGCTTCCGGCGGCGCTGGCAGCGCAGGGGGTCGAGGTCCGGTCGCTCGTGCCGGGCTACCCCGGCGTGATGGCCGCCTTGCAGGGTGCGGCGGCCGTGCACAGCGTTCCCGACCTGTTCGGCGGGCCGGCCCGCGTGTTGGAGGGCAAGGCGGCGGGGCTGCACCTGCTCTGCATCGATGCGCCGCACCTGTATGACCGGCTGGGTACGCCATATGGCCAGTCCGACGGCACGGACTTCCCCGACAACCCGCAGCGCTTCGCGGCGCTCGCGCAGGTGGCGGCGGCCATCGGGCTGGGCGCCGCCGGGTCGTTCGCGCCGGACGTGGTGCACGGGCACGACTGGCAAGCGGGGCTGGCGCCGGCCTACCTGCATTACGCCGGCACGAGGCGGCCCGCGACGGTGATGACGGTGCACAACCTGGCCTTCAAGGGTCACTTCCCCGCGGCGCTGCTCGGCGCGCTCGGCTTGCCGCCGGCGTCCTTTGACGTGGAGGGCGTGGAGTTCTACGGCGGCATCGGCTTTCTCAAGGCCGGGCTTCGGCTTGCCGATGCGATCACGACGGTGTCCCCGACCTATGCCGCCGAGATCTGCACGCCGGAGGGCGGCATGGGCCTCGACGGCCTGCTCCGCACCCGGTCGGGCGCGCTGCATGGCATCCTGAACGGCATCGACACGGCGGTTTGGGATCCGGGCGCCGACGTGCACCTGGCCGCCGAGTTCGGCGGGCACCGCCTGCGGCGCCGGCCCCGCAACAAGGCCGCCCTGCAAGCGCGCCTGGGCCTCGCGCCCGACCCGGACGCCCTGCTGTTCGGCGTGGTCAGCCGGCTGACCCGGCAGAAAGGCATGGACCTGTTGCTGGACGCGCTGCCGGCGCTGCTGGGCCACGGCGCGCAGCTTGCCGTGCTGGGGTCCGGCGAACCCGCGTTGCAGGCCGGGTTCGCCGCCGCGGCCAGCGCCCACCCGGGCCGGATCGGCCTGCTGGCCGGGTTCGACGAGAGCCTCGCGCACCTGATCCAGGGCGGCTGCGACGCGCTGCTGGTGCCGTCCCAGTTCGAGCCGTGCGGCCTGACCCAGCTCTGCGCCTTGCGTTACGGCGCCGTGCCGGTCGTGGCGCATGTGGGCGGGCTGGTGGACACGGTGATCGACGCGAACCCCGCGGCGCAGGCCGCCGAGGTGGCGACGGGCATCCAGTTCGCCCCGGTGACGGCCGCAGGGCTGGAGCACGCCATCGCCCGCGCGGCCCGGCTCTGGCGGCAGCCAAAGGATTGGACCCGCATGCAGCGCAATGCCATGCGCGGCGACTACGGCTGGACCCGTCCTGCTGCCGAGTATGCGGCATTGTATCGCGGCCTCCTGCGGCGCTGATACTGGCAGCCCTTTGGGCTGACCGGTATGCGCGCGGGGTTGGTGGGGGCGCCGAAACGCGCAGCGTTTGCGGCTGAGGCCGCGCGCCAAAAACGACTCTGATACCGGTCGCCCGATAGGGCGGCTGGTATGAGACCAGGCTTGGGTGAGCAGCGCGCCTTCCGGGCAAGGCTGGATCATGCCGAGCAGGCCGAATACCCTGGGCACGGCAAGTCAGGGGTCGTGCGATGCGTGTCGGAGTGGCGGGAATTGGCGGACGGATGGGCCTGCTGCTTGTCTCGGAAATCGCCGCGGCCGGGCACGAGGTCGCCGGCGGCACGCTGCGGCCAGGGTCGGGCCGGACGCGCCTCCCGGGCGTCGCCGTGCTGCCGGGCTTGGCTGCGCTCGCCGCGCAGTCTGATGCGGTGATCGACTTCACCCATGCATCGGCGGCGCAGCCGCACGCTGCCGCCATGGCGCGGGCCGGTATCCCCTGGGTGCTGGGCACCTCCGGGCTGTCAGCCGCGGACGAGGCGGCAGTGGCGGAGGCCGCGGCCAGCATTCCCGTTGTTTATGCCGCCAACTTCGCGCCCGGCGTGAATTTGGTGCTGGCGCTCGCGGAGCAGATCGCCGCCGCCCTGCCGGCTGAGGACTATGACGCGGAGATTGTCGAAATGCACCATCGGCAAAAGGTGGATGCCCCGTCCGGCACCGCCATCGGCTTGGGACGGGCCGTGGCGCGGGGCCGCGGCGTGCGGCTCGACGACGTGATGGCGAGCGGGCGCGACGGCCACACCGGCCCCCGCCCGCCCGGCGCCATCGGTTTCGCGGCGCTGCGCGGCGGCCAGGTCGTGGGAGAGCACACGCTGCTGTTCGCAGCCGGCACCGAGCACATCGCGCTGACGCACCGCGCTTTTGACCGCCGGGTGTTCGCGGCCGGCGCGGTCCGGGCGGCGGGCTGGGCGAGCGGCCGGCCAGCGGGCCTATACTCGATGCTCGACGTGCTTGGGATGCCCCGCCCCGCCCCGGCGGCCCCTGCCCTGCCTTGACCTCCTTACGCCGTTGCGCCAAACCCGCCCCGCCCCGGCGTCCGGCCGGTGCGGCGGGCTGTCCAACGCGACGCCGCTCCCGCTTCATGCCAACGCGACAAGAGGAGAATCCATGCGCGCCAAGGGCGAGTACCTGTTCACGTCCGAATCGGTGTCCGAGGGACACCCCGACAAGGTCGCCGACCGCATCAGCGACACCGTCCTGGACGCCTTCCTGGCCGCCGACCCTTACAGCCGCGTCGGCTGCGAAACGCTGGTCACCACCAACCGCGTCGTGCTCGCGGGCGAAACCCGCGGCCCCAACACGGTGACGCCCGAGCTGCTGTGCCACCTCGCCCGGCTCGCGATCCACGACATCGGCTACGACCAGGCCGGCTTCAGCTGGCGCAACGCCATCGTCGATTGCCACCTGCACGCCCAGAGCACCGACATCG
>CAXSEX010000266.1:0-6701 GCA_964236415.1 uncultured Acetobacteraceae bacterium
CCAAACGGGGCCGGGGCAACTGCAACCGTATCTCTGGTCCGTGCAGCACGGCTGCCGGCGCATCACTTCCCTGCATCGGCCCGCAGCGGCTTTCGTCTGCCTGTCATCGAGCGCTCGCACGACGCTATCGCGCGCTCCAGGTCAATGGCGAGTTGCGCCACTGCGGCGCTTGTGCCACCTGCCGGTGCAGCCATGCGCTGCAGCAACTTGACGAGGGGGGCATGCTCATCGGCGCAGCCCGGCGGAAGCATTGCGTCGATCCCGGGGTCGTGCCCCAGCGGGTGGCGGTGACGCAGGTAGGCGAGGATGTCGCCTTCCAAGTCAGCCAAGCTGACATGACCGACCGGCGCGCCGCACGCGCAGCCGAAAGCAACCGAGACATGCCGGCGCCGAAGGTCCTGCCAGCGTCGGGCCAGTTCGGCGGCACCCTCTGTCACGTCCCGCGGTGTCAAGGGGAGATTTCCTCCAGCACCTTGCCCCCGGTTTCCAACGCCCCAATGCCGCACGCCGTTGCGCCGGCCATGCTCACGCACGCGAACATCAGGAACACCCCGGCCGTGCCGTAGGCTGGCAGGATGGCGCCGACCAGGTTGGCGCCGATGAAGGACGACAAGCGCGGCCAGAACGTCGCCCAGGAGGAGCCGAGCGCACGCATCCGGGTCGGGTAGATCTCCGGCGTGTAGAGATACAGCACGACAGTCACCGTGGTGATGGCCAGGCTCGACACGCCAGACAGGACCACGATGCTTGCAAACGACCCGCCACCCGCCAGCCACAAGGCAAGCATTGGCAGGCTGGCAAGCGTGAACGCTGCAGTCATCCAGGGCCGCCGTCCCACGCGGTCGATGAGCAGGGCGCATCCCAGGCCGCCGAGCAGGCCGAGCAGGCTGACGATCACGCCGTAGAGCAGCGATTCCTGGACGGACAGCTTAAAAACCGTCCGATAGATCGTGGGCAGCCAGGTGAGCAGGCCGTAGGTGAACAGGTAGGAGCAGAACCACAGCACCCAAACCACCAGAGTCCGCTGCCGGTAGAACCCGCTGAATAGTTCCTTCCAATCTGTTCGCCCGTGTGGGCGGGCAACAACCGTGGCCAGGCCCACCGGCGGCAACGGGGCCGACCGGGCGACCTCGCGCTCAATGCCGGACAGCACCGCGTCTGCCTCGGCGCCCCGCCCACAGGAGGCGAGCCAACGCGGCGATTCCGGACAGTAGCGGCGCAGCGCCACGATCAGCAAAGCCGGAACGCCGCCCAGCACGAACATCCAGCGGAAGCCGAACCGCGGCACGACGTATGCGCCGACGAGCGAGCAGACCAGCAGGCCGAACAGGAAGATGCATTCGTACAGCAGGAAGAAGCGGCCGCGATGCTTCGCTTTCGCGATCTCGTTGACGTAGGTGGCGGCGATCGGGACTTCCCCGCCAAGCCCGACCCCTTGTAGGAACCGCAGGGCGAGCAGCGTGCTGAACGAATCGACGAGCGCGCACAGCAGGCTGACGACGGCAAAGATGGCGATGCTGATCGTCGCGGCCCTGACCCGGCCGATCCGCTCCGCCAACCAGCCGAACGCCAGCGCTCCGATGGCCTGCCCCGCAAAGCCGACTGAGATCAGGCCGCCCACCTGCCCCGGTGACAATGCCCACAACGTGGCCAGCGCCGGCAGCACCGTCGCGATCGCCACCGAGTCGAATGCGTCGAAGAAGGTGGCGGTGCCGATGATCATGCGCACCCGCACATGCCAGGCCGAGTGCGGCAGGCGTTCGATGCGGGCGGCGATCGCCTGTTCGGAGAAGGCATGCTCCCCGGTCACCTGTTCCATCGTGGACGCTTCCCTCTTGGTTCTTGTTCAGGCGCGGACGTTCAGTCGCCCCCCGCGGCAAGCTGCCGGGCGCGCGTTGCCGCGACATCGACCTGGTGGTCGGTGGTCACGACCGCGCCATACAGGTCGGCGGCGGCCTGCGCGCTGACGTAGCCATGGTGCACGTCCTCGGCCAACCGCTCCGGGTCGCGCCGCCCGGGCGGCCCGAAACCACCGCCGCCGCCGGTGCGGAGCACGAGCGCGTCGCCAGGCTTCAGGCGATGATTGCGGACCTTCGCGTTCGTCGTGGCCAGCTCCGTGCCGTCCACGCGGACGGTGACGGCGTTGCCCAGCCCGGCCAAGCCCCCATGCAGGCCCCATGGCGGGCAGTGCATCCGATCTGCCTGCACGTCCACCGTCACGGGCGCACGCGCCCGAACGACGACTTCTGTCCCGAGCCCGCCGCGCTGACGCCCGGCGCCGCCGGAGTCGATCCGTAGGGCGTGGCGCTCAATCAGGATCGGGTACTTGGATTCCAGTTGCTCGACTGGGCTGTTGTGGGTGTCGCCGTCATTGGAGCAGACGACGGCGTTCATCCCGTCCTCGTCCTGCTTCGCCCCCCAGCCGCCGCCCGTCGGCCCGATGAAGCCGATGAACAGTCCACCGTCCCGGGGCGAGAAGCCGTGCATCAGCGCGATGACCAAATCGGCGTGGTGGGCGGCGATCGTCCGCTCAGGCGCGGCGACCGCCATCGCCTTGAACACCGTGTCGACCACCGTCATCGGGAACGTCATCCACCACCGCATGGCCGCCGGCTTGACCGCGCTCACCACCGATCCCTCCGGCAGCACGACCTTCAGCGAACGGAAGCTGCCCTCGTTCACCGGCAGGTCCGTAGGCGAGGTCAGGCACTTGTACGCGACCTGGGCGCAGGAATAGCCGGTGCTGGGGCCGGAGTTGAAGAAACCCTGCACCTGCGGGCTCACCTCCGACAGGTCGATCGTCATCTCGTCGCCGGACTTGACCACGCGGACCTTGATGGGGATGCGCTGGCCCAGGTTGACGCCGTCGTCGTCCATGAACGACTCGGCCTCGTAGACGCCGTCTGGGAAGGTCCGCGTGCGGGCGCGGGCGGCGGCTTCCGACTGGTCCATGATGTTGGCGATCGCGGCCAGCACGGGCAAGCGGCCGTAACGGCGGAGCAATTCGCCGAACCGCCTCGTGCCGCTCGTCACGGCCACGATCTGCGCCCGCAGGTCGCCCATCGCCCGTTCCGGCAGACGGACGTTCATGCGGATGATGTCGACCAGCTCCTCGTTCACCGTCCCGGCCCTCTGGTATTTCATCACCGGGATCTGGATGCCTTCGGAGTAGATGTCCGTGGTGATGCCGCCCAGCGTCCCGCCCACGTCCGGCCAGTGCGCCATGCAGCAGGCCCAGCCGGACAAGGCGCCTTCCGCGAAGATCGGCTGCGCGAAGGTGAAATGGTTGAGGTGGCTGCCGGTGACGTAGGCGTCGTTGGTCACCAAGATGTCGCCCTCGGCCAGCTCCCCCTCTCCGAACCGGGCCAGCATCGCCTTGATCGTGTTGGCCATGCCGCGGATGAAGCTCGGCAGGCCGATGCCGATGGACACTGTCTCGCCGGACGCGGTGAACAAGCCGGTGGTGAAGTCGAGCGCCTCGTAGATGATCATGTTGTAGGCGGTGCGGGTGAGGTTGATCTTCATCTCCTCCGTCACCGCCAGCACGCCGTTGCGCACGATTTCCGTCAGCACCGCATCGGCGCGACCTGCCGTTGCCATGTCCGCCATCACTGCTCTCCCTGCCCAACGGTGATCACGAGATTGCCGAACACGTCCACCTCCAGGCGGTCGCCGGGCAGTACGACGGTGGTGGAGGCGTGTTCCTGCACCAGCGCCGGGCCGACCAGGATGTTGCCGGCCAGCAGCGCGTCGCGGGTGTAAACCGGCGTCGGGACCGGCCCAGCACCGAAGAATGCGTCGCGGTGCCCGTGCAACGCTTCCCCAGGCGGCTCGGCCGTGCCCGCGGCGATGCGCTCGATCTCCGGCTTGCGCATCACGCCGGCGACCGTCGCCCGCAGGCTGACAACCTCTGCCGGCTCCTCCGGGGCGGAGGTGCCGTAGCGCTCGGCGTGAACGGCGTCGAACCGGTTCTTGACCGAAGACAGGTCGCCGTCCCGCACGACGGCCGGATCGAGTTCAACGGTGACCGCGTGCTCCTGGCCGACGTAGCGCATGTCGGCCGCGTATCCGGTCTCCACCGCTTGGCTATTCAGCCCGCTGTTGCCGAGCGCCGCCCGGCCCTGCCCGGCCAAGTCGTCGAACACGGCTCGCATCTCGCCGGGTTCCACCTCGTCCAGCAGCCGCTGCCAGGTGCGGACGGTGTCGTAGCGCAGATCGGCGTGCAGCATGCCGAAGGCGCAAAAGTGACCCGGCGCACGCGGGATGATCACGCAGCCCATGCCGATCTCGCGGGCGATGGCGGAGGCATGCAGCGGACCCGCGCCGCCATACGCGATCAGCACGAACGCGGCCGCGTCCAGGCCCCGCTCCGTCGAGACACCCTTCACCGCGTACGACATCTTGGTCGCGGCGACGCGCAGGATGCCGTCGGCGGCCGCTACCGGGTCCAGCCCCAGCGGGGCGCCGACATGGGTGGCGATTGCCTGGCGTGCGGCGTCCGTGTCCAGGAGCATCTCGCCGCCCAAGAACTGGTCGGCGCCCAACCGGCCAAGCAGGAGGTTGGCATCCGTCACCGTGGGGAGCGTGCCGCCACGCCCATAGCAGGCCGGTCCAGGCTCGGCGCCGGCGCTGCGCGGGCCGACGCGCAACGCCCCGCTCACGTCGGCCTCGGCAAGGCTGCCGCCGCCGGTGCCGACCTCGAACACATCCACCAGCGGGATCTGCACCGGCAAGCCCTGGTTGTAGCCGCCGACCAGGGCGGTCGTGGCCGTCAGCACCCGGCCGTCGTGGATCACTCCCGCCTTGGCCGTGGTGCCGCCCATGTCGAACGCGACCGCGTCGCGCAGGCCCAGCGCCTGACACAGCGCCTGGGCGCCGATCACACCCGCAGCAGGCCCGGATTCCAGCATCCGCACGCACTGCTGCCGTGCCTGCCGGGACTCGTATAGCCCGCCGGTGGACTGCACCAGCAGGAACGACCCGGCGAACCCGGCGTCCTTCAGGCGGCTGTCGATCTCGGCGATGTAGCTGCTGACCCGCGGGCCGATATAAGCGTTGGCCACGGTGGTCGAGCATCGCTCGAACTCCCGGTATTCCTGCGACAGCTCGTGGGAGGCCGTGACGAACGCCTGCGGCAGCCGGCGCTGAACGATTTGCTTGACCGCCTGCTCGTGCGCCGGGTTGACGTAGCAGTGCAGCAGCAGGATCGCGACCGCCTCTACATCCATCGCCACCAGTTGGTCGCACGTACGTTCCACGCCGGCCTCGTCAAGCGGCATGAGGATGTCGCCCTCGGCCGTGACCCGCTCGCGCACTTCGAACCGTGCCGCCCGCGGCACCAGAGGCACATGCTTGTGGAAGAACAGGTTGTAGGCATCTGGCCGGTTGATGCGGCCGATTTCGTAGATGTCGCGGAAGCCCTCGGTGATCAGCAAGGCCGTCCGTGCGCCCTTGCGCTCCAGCATGGCGTTGATGGCGACGGTGGACCCGTGGAGGAAGATCTCCGCATCCGAGAACCGGGCGCCCGCCTTGTCCACACCGGTCGAGATCCCGTCCACAAGGCGCTCCGGCGTGCTCAGCGTCTTGCCGAGCAGGAGCTGTCCGGTGCGTTCGTCGAATGCGGCAACGTCCGTGAAGGTGCCGCCGATATCGGCGGCAATGCGTGTTCCGGCCACGTCCGCCATCCCGGTCTCCTCCCTGCACATTCCGTTGTTGCCTCGGCACAACAGATTTCGCAATGCGAAAATTCTTGCGTTATGCGAAGTATAGCCGCTAGCTGTCCAGACGTGTCAATGTCAAACGGTGGCTGAAGGAACCAGGGACTGGAGTGGCCGGGTTGAGTCGGGAGCGTCGATGAAGGAGGAGCCAATTGCGGCGGCGGAATTCGTGCAGTCGCTGGAGCGGGGACTGGCGGTGATCCGCGCCTTCGGTCCGGATCGGTCCAGCCTGACCCTGTCGGAGATTGCTCGGGCAACGGGCCTGACCCCAGCGACGGCGCGTCGCTTCCTGTTGACGCTGCGTGAGCTTGGCTACGTCGCAAGCAATAAGCGCCACTTCACTCTGCAACCCAGGCTGCTGGAACTCGGATACGCCTACTTGGCGTCGCTGCCCTGGTGGCAGCATGCCCAGACGGTGGTCGAGCGCATCAGCGGCGCCGCCCGCCTACCCTGCGGAGTGGGCGTCCTGGACCGGGATGCCATCGTGTTTGTCGCTTATGCCACGGGGACGGAGCTGCCGCTGTTCGGGCGGGGCATCGGGACGCGTTTGCCGGCCTACGCCACCGCTGTGGGCCGCGTGCTACTCGCCGGTTTGGGCAACAAGGAACTGGACGACCACCTGGCTGCCTATCCCCGGCCGGCCCTCACGTCGCTCACTGGGACGGACGAAGCGCAGTTGCGCGCGGTCCTGCGGGACGTGGAGGAACTCGGCTGCAGCTATTCCACGCAGGACCTGGAGCTCGGATTGGCCTCGCTCGGGGTGCCGGTGCGGGACCGGGCTGGAAAGGTCGCAGTGGCGCTGAGCATCAGCTTCGGGTCCGGCATGTCCCGCGAAAATGCCCTGGACCGCTACCGAGGGCTGCTGGAAGGTGGCGCCGCGGATATTGCCCAAGGCATCGCGCGCTGAGGCAGGACGCGGGATCTTGGCCGCGATTGACACCACGGCCGCCCAGCGCGTCGGATGGTCACCCGCATGGTCCAGCA
>CAXSEX010000267.1:0-716 GCA_964236415.1 uncultured Acetobacteraceae bacterium
CCCCCCATCAAATCGGCAAGACGTTGCGTGTGCGGCGCTGCGCCGGGCGGCCGACCTCCTAACTGCCGCCCATCGCAGTTCGGGGAGTCGCCGCCATGGCCCAAGTCACGATCTTCGGTCTCAAAGGCTCGTTGGAGAACGACCGGGCGGCGCTTTCCGAAGCCATACACTCATCGGTCATGCAGGCGCTCGAATATCCGGCCGAGAAGAAGTTCCACCGCTTCATCGCCTTGGACAAGGCCGATTTCATCTACCCGCCTGACCGCTCAGACCGTTATACCATCGTCGAGTTCAGCATTTTCGAGGGCCGTTCGGTCAAAGCCAAGAAGCTTCTGATCAGGTTGCTGTATCAGCGCGTGCCCCAGCTTACGGGCATCAGCCCCCAAGACCTTGAGATCACCATCTTCGAAACGCCGCGCCACGCCTGGGGCATCAGGGGCATGCCGGGCAACGAGGTTGGCCTGAACTACAAGGTTGAGGTCTGATTGCTTGCACAGCAAGCGTCCCGTTTTGCCGCCTTGCCGGATGATGGGGCCGCCGACGCGAAATGGCAGAGGTGATAGGAGGGGATCGAGAACAAATCCTGACACGAAGCGTCGCCTGGTGGAGGCCAGCACCGCGACCCTCACTACCCAGCTCTTCAAGCGCGGCCTGCGCAACGCCTTCATGCAGGGGTCCGCCAGCCGTCCTGGAGCGCATCGCCGCCGGCGCCCCGC
>CAXSEX010000267.1:726-6678 GCA_964236415.1 uncultured Acetobacteraceae bacterium
GGTCGGCGCGGCGATGACGCTCCGCTACATCCCGGCGCGCGAGGCCCTCGACCACCTGGGCGTGTTCGCCGATCCCGAGCACCCGCAACGCAAGGCGGTGGAAACTGCCAGGCCCGGCTGCGTGCTGGTGCAAGACTGCCGCGGCGACGCGCGAGCGGCGTGCGGCGTGCGGCGGCGAAATCCTGATGACCCGGCTCCAGGTGCGCGGCGCCGCCGGCCGGGTCACGGACGGCGGGCTGCGCGACAGCGGCCCCATCGGCACCATGGCGATGCCGGTGTTCTGCGCCGCACCCTCCGCGCCGCTGAACCTCGTGCTGCACCATGCAACCGAGATCAACGTGCCTACCGGCATCGCCGAGAAGGTCGCCGAGCAGGCGGCCGAGCAGGAGCGGATGGAAAGTTTCGTCCTGCAGCGCATCGCCGCCGGCGCCCCGCTGCCCGGCACCTACCCGCCCAACGCCGAAACGCAGGCCGCCTACGCCGCATGGCGTGACCGGCAGGGCTGAGCGCACCCCCTCGACTCCGGATGCGCTTGCCTCAATAAGGGCGCACCACGAGAGGACGAGAGATGGATCGAGTTGACGTTGCGGGCCTGCGGGTTGCGAGCGAGCTGCATGGCTTCATCGCCGAGGCGCTGCCGGGCACCGGCGTCGAGGCCGATGCGTTCTGGACCGGCTTTGCTGCCCTGGTGCGCGACCTGGCGCCGCGCAACGCCGCCTTGCTCGCCCGGCGCGACGAGCTGCAACGCCAGATCGACGAGTGGCACCTGTCCCAATCGGCCAAGCCGCACGACGCCCAGGCCTATCAGGAATTCCTCCGCGGCATCGGCTACCTGCTGCCGGAGCCGCCGCCGTTCGAGGTCGGCACAGCCGATGTGGACACTGAGATCGCGGGCATCGCCGGGCCGCAGCTCGTCGTGCCGGTGATGAACGCCCGCTACGCGCTGAACGCGGCCAACGCGCGTTGGGGCAGCCTGTACGACGCCCTGTACGGCACGGACGCGCTGCCGGAAACGAATGGGGCGGAGCGCGGCCAAAGTTTCAACAAGGTGCGCGGCGGCGCCGTGGTGAAACGGGCGAAGCAGGTGCTGGACCTCGCGGCGCCGCTGGCCGGGGCATCGCACGCGGACGCGACGGGCTACACGGTGGAGGACGGCGCACTGCGGGTCGCGACCGGCCACGGCGCGGCCGGGCTGGCCACGCCGGAGAAGTTCGTGGGCTACCGCGGCGAGCCTTCGGCGCCCAGCGCAATCCTGCTGCGCAACAACGGCCTGCACATCGAGATCAGCATCGACCGCAGCCATTTCATCGGCCAGGACGACCCGGCGGGCGTCGCCGACGTGCTGCTGGAATCGGCCATCACCACGATCCAGGATTGCGAGGACAGCGTCGCCGCCGTCGATGCCGCCGACAAGGTGGCGGTGTACCGCAACTGGCTCGGCCTGATGCAGGGCACGCTTTCGGCGTCGCTGGAGAAGAACGGCAAGCAGATCGTGCGCCGGCTCAACCCGGATCGGGAGTACACCATGCCAGGTGGTGGCATCCTAATGGTGCCAGGGCGCAGTACGATGCTGATCCGCAATGTCGGCCACCACATGCACACCGACGCCGTGCTGACCGCGGATGGCAATGAGGTGCCCGAGGGCATGCTGGACGCGGCGGTAACGTCCATGATCGCCATGCACGATCTCAACGCCACCCACTCCATGCGCAACAGCCGGGCGGGGTCGGTCTATATTGTCAAGCCGAAGATGCACGGGCCGGAGGAGGTCGCCTTCGCCGCCGAGATCTTCACGCGGGTCGAGGCCATGCTCGGCCTCGCGCCCAACACCCTGAAGATGGGCATCATGGACGAGGAGCGGCGCACCAGCGCCAACCTCGCCGCCTGCATCCACGCCGCCCGGGACCGGGTGGCGTTCATCAACACCGGCTTCCTCGACCGCACCGGGGACGAGATGCACACCTCGATGGAAGCGGGCGCCATGATCCGCAAGAACGAGATGAAGGGCACCGCCTGGATCAAGGCATACGAGGACCGCAACGTCGATATCGGCCTGGCCTGCGGGCTGCGCGGCCGGGCGCAGATCGGCAAGGGCATGTGGGCGGCGCCCGACCGCATGGCGGAGATGCTGGAGCAGAAGATCGGCCATCCCCGCGCCGGGGCCAACACCGCCTGGGTTCCCTCCCCCACTGCCGCCACCCTGCACGCCCTGCACTACCACCAGGTGGACGTGGCCGCCCGCCAGGCGGAGCTGGCCGGGCATCCGCGCGGCACGCTGGCGGACCTGCTGTCCATCCCCGTGGCCGACCGCCCGAACTGGGCGCCGGATGACGTACAGCAGGAGCTGGACAACAACGCCCAGGGCATCCTCGGCTACGTCGTCCGCTGGATCGACCAGGGCGTCGGCTGCTCCAAGGTGCCGGACATCCACGACGTGGGCCTGATGGAGGACCGCGCGACGCTGCGCATCTCCAGCCAGCACATCGCCAACTGGCTGCACCACGGCGTCGTGACGGAGGCGCAGGTGACGGAAACCCTGCGCCGCATGGCCGGGGTCGTGGACCGGCAGAACGCCGGCGACGCCGCCTACCGCCCGATGGCGGCCAACCTCGGCGGCCCGGCGTTCCAGGCCGCGTGCGATTTGGTGTTCAAGGGCCGCGCGCAGCCGAATGGCTACACCGAGTTCATCCTGCATGCCCGGCGGCGGGAAGCGAAGGCAGCCTGAAGCCAGCCCGATCACGATGGTGGGAACCCAGGGCGGCTCCATTCGTTGGATGTCGTAACAAGTGGTGCCGCATCCAGGAGCAAAGCCATGAGCCTCATCTTGATCGTTATCGTCCTCGTCGTGCTGTTCGGCGGCGGTGGGTTCTACGGCTACAACCGCGGCTACTACGGCGGGCGCGGGTATGGCGGTGGCTTGGGGCTGCTTCTGCTGCTCCTGGTTTTGTTCCTGCTGTTCGGGCAAGGCCGCTATTACTAGCTAGGTTTCGGCCGCCGGTTCCGGCTGCGCGCTGACGCGGGATACCCGGCGGCCGTCCATCTCCGTCACCTCGAACCGCCAGCCGCCGAACACCATCCGGTCACCGATCCGCGGCAGCCGGCGCAGCAACGCCAGCAGCAGCCCGGCCAAGGTGTGATAGCTGCCCTCGGACGGCAGGTCCGGCAGTTCCAGCCTCGACTTGATCTCATCCACCGGCATGGCGCCGTCCAGCAGCAGGGCGCCCGCCACCGCGGCCTCCCCCTCCGCCAGCACGGCGGTCGGGTCGGCCGGTTCCCCGACGATGGCCTGCAGCACGTCGGATGCAGTCACCAGGCCCTCGAAGCTTCCGTACTCATCCATCACCAGCGCGAGGCCGAGCGGATCGCCTTTCAGCCGTTCCAAGGCGTCCAGTGCGGTCACGGTGTCGGGGATCACCATGGGCTTGCGCAAGCTGGCCGCAACCGAGACCTCGCCGCCGTCCAGCAGGCGGTCGAGGATGTCCTTCGCCTGCACGACGCCCACCACGTTGTCGATGGACCCTTCGCACACCACGAACCGGCTATGCGGCGTGGCCTTCAGCGTCGCCGCGATGTCCCGGGGCGGATCGGTGCGGTCGATCCACGCCAGCTCGGTCCGTGGCGTCATGATCGCGCGCACCGGCTTGTCCGCCAGGCGGAGCAGGCGCTCGATCATCTCGTGCTCCTCGGTTTCCAGCACGCCCTCCTCGGCGCCCTCGGCCAGCAGCGCCTTCAGCTCTTCCTCCGTCACCGCCTGGCGCTCGTCGGCATGGGCGCCGAACAGCCGCAGCACCAGGGCGGAGGACTTGCCGAGCACCCAGACGATTGGCCCCACGATGCGCGCCAGCCGGGCCAAGGGGGCCGCCACCGCCGCCGCCACATGCTCCGGCCGCCGCAGCGCCAGCTGCTTGGGCACCAGCTCGCCCACCACAAGGGTCAGGTAGGTCGTCAGCACCACGACGATTGCGAGCGAAAGGCTGCCGGCGAACGGCGCGAGCTGGGGGATGCCCTGAAACCAGGTCTCCAGCCGCGCGGTGATCCGCGCGCCGCCGAACACCCCGGCCAGCACGCTGACCAGCGTGATGCCGACCTGCACGGTGGGCAGGAACCGCTGCGGGTCCTCCGACAGCAGCCGCGCCGTGGCGGCGCCGGCCACGCCCTGCCGCTCCATCACGGTTAGCCGGGCGCGGCGGACGGAAACCAGGGCCAGCTCGCTCATGGCAAACAAGCCGTTGAGCACGACCAGCAAAAGCACGATCAGGAGTTCGAGGCTGATACCCATGCTGCCCAGCATAGGGCGCTGCGGGGAAAAACACAGGACCCGCCTTGTTTCGAACATGATATGGCCCGATAACGGCCGCACTGGCGCCGTAACGAATAGGCTCCGTCGTCCGGATGCTTTGTCATGCCCGATCGCTCCCCTCTGCTACCCATGGTCTCGATCCACGTGCCGATCTGCAACGAGCCGCCCGAGCGGGTGCGTACCACCCTGGCCTCGCTTGCGGAGCTTGACTACCCGGCGTACGAGGTGCTGGTCGTGGACCACAACACCCCCGATCCCGAAGTGTGGGAGCCGGTGGCGAAGGAGTGTGCCCGCCGCGGCGCCCGGTTCCGCTTCTTCCACCTGGGGCCTTGGCCCGCCGGCCGGGCTGGGGCGCTGAACTTTGCCCGCGTGCAGGCCACCGACGGGGCGGAAGTCGTGGCCGTGCTTGAACTCGATGCTCCGGTGGCGCGCAACTGGCTCCAAGAGGCCGTGCCGGAGTTCGCCGACCCGCGAGTGGGCGTCGTGCGGTCCCCTTGCCTCCTGCGCAAGGCGGCGTTGGACGGCGTCGGCGGCTGGGCGGAATGGACCGTCGCCGAGGACACTGTGCTCGACCTCGCCTTGTCGCAGGCGCGGTGGCTTTCGGCCGAGCCGGTGCCGCCCGTTGATCGCGGCCCGGCCGGCTTCGCTGACGCTCGCCAGCACGCTGCCCGGCAAGCCTATGGCGGCGCGCAGATCGGCCGCAAGCACTGGCTGCTGCCGCTGTTCGACCGCACGCTGGCCTGGCCGCAGCGCCGGCGCATGGTCGCGGGCTGGCTTCGGTGGGTGGGCGATGCGCTCGGCCTGCTGCTTCTGCTGGCCAACCTGGCGCTGTCGTTCGGCCTGGTCACGGCGCCCGGGCGGATCGGGACTTCGCGGGTGCTGTGCGCCCTGCTGGCGGTCGGCTTGCTCGCGGGCAAGGTGGCCTGCATGCGCAATGCCCGCGTCGGCGCGGTGCTTGCGGAACTGGCGTTGAGCCACACGGCGGCCCGGGCGTTCTGGAACGCCCTGCTGGGCAAAGGAGTGCCTTGCCAGGATGCCGCGTGCCCGGAGCTTGCGCCCGGCAGCCTGCTGCCGGAAGAGCTTGCCCTGCTGCTGGCGACTTGGGCCGCCCTGGCCGGGGTTGCGGCCGTGCATGGTGCGACCTGGCAGGCGCTCGTCTGGTGCGCCGCGCTGTTTGCGCAGTCCGTGCCCTACCTCGCCGCGGTTTACCTGGCTTGGCAACCCGTGCTGGCCGCGCGGCGGCGAAAGGCGCGGTGCCCGGACCTGAGCAGAGTTGCGCGATCCGGAAGCGGCGATTAAGCCGCGGGGCCAACACCCCCTTTCTGGAGCCTGCCATGACCCGGCCGCTGCCGCCCTTCGCCATCATGCTGGGAATAGCCGGCCTGCTGCCCTTCGTGCTGTGCAGCCTGGGCGCGCTCAGCCTGTCAAGCGACGGCTCGACCCGCTCGCTGCTCGCCCTGGTGGCCTACGGCGCGACCATCCTGGCCTTTCTGGGTGGGGTACATTGGGGTTTCGCCCTTGATGACAGCGGCGTCGCGTCCGAACGGGTGCAGCGTGCCCGGTTCGGCTTGGGCGTCGTGCCCTCGCTGATCGGCTGGGCGGCGATGTTGGTGACGTTCATCGGCCTGCCCACCACGGGACTGCTGGTGCTG
>CAXSEX010000268.1:0-6676 GCA_964236415.1 uncultured Acetobacteraceae bacterium
CGTAGGCGATGTTGTAGCCGATGGTGTCGTTGAACAGCACGGTGTCCTGCGGCACCACGCCGATGGCGGCGCGCAGGCTGGCCTGCGTCATGTCGCGCACGTCGATGCCGTCGATCTCCACAGCGCCCTCCGTCACGTCGTAGAAGCGGAACAGCAGGCGGCTGACCGTGGACTTCCCCGCGCCGGTCGGCCCCACGATGGCGAGCTTCGCCCCGGCGGCGGCGGAGAAGCTCACGCCGCGCAGGATTTCCCGGTTGGGGTTGTAGCCGAAGTGCACGTCGCGGAACGCGACCGTGCCGGGCTGCGCGCTGGTGGAACCGTGGCTGGCCGTGAGCACGGCGGCGCCGGGCCGGTCCGCGACCTCCTGTCCCACCGCGAGCAGGCGGAACATCTGCTCCATGTCCACCAGGCCCTGCTTGATCTCCCGGTACACGAAGCCCAGGAAGTTGAGGGGCTGGTAAAGCTGCATCAGGTAGGTGTTCACCAGCACGAACTGGCCCACCGTCATGGTGCCGGCCTGCACGCCGTCCGCCGCCATCAGCATGACGCCTCCGAGGCCCGCCGCGATGATCAGCGCCTGGCCCAGGTTCAGCATGTTGAGCGTGACCTGGCTCTTGACCGCCGCGCGTTCGTAGCGAGCGCGGGCCTCGTCGAAGCGCCGCGCCTCGTGCGCCTCGTTGCCGAAATACTTCACGGTCTCGAAGTTCAGCAGGCTGTCGATGGCCTTGTTCTGCGCGTCGTTGTCGGTGTCGTTCATCGCCCGGCGGAACCGGACGCGCCAGTTGGTGAAGCCGAAGGTGAAACCGATGTAGAGCACGACCGTCACCAGGGTGACGCCGGCGAAGCGCCAGTCGAACAGGTGCCACAGGATGCCCACGACCAGCACCACTTCAAGCAAGGTCGGGACGATGTTGAACACGGCCAAGCGCAGCACGTTCTCGACGCCCGCCGTGCCGCGCTCGATGGAGCGGGACAGGCCGCCGGTCATGCGGTCCATGTGGAAGCGCAGCGACAGGCGGTGCAAGTGCTGGAAGGTTTGCAGCGCGACCTTGCGCACCGTCCTTTGCGCCACGGCGGCGAACACGGCGTCACGCAGCTCGGCGAACCCGGCGGAGGCGACGCGCAGCACCGCGTAGGCCACGATCAGCCCTAGTGGGACCGTGAGCGGATGGTTCTTGGGCGACAGCACGTCCACGGCGTGGCTGTAGACGATGGGGATATAGACCGTCGCGACCTTGGCCAGGATCAGCAGGACAACGGCCGTGACCACCCGCACGTGGGCGCCCATGTCCCCCTTGGGCCACAGGTAAGGCAGCAACGAGCGCACGGTTTGGAAGCCGGTCCGCGATGACGTGTCGGACGCGGTGGGCGGAAGGCTGGCAGGCTTCATGAGCCGTATGTGGCGACGGCGGGCGGCGCTGGAAAGGCCGGATGCCTGGGATGGCCCGGGATTGTCGCCATATCGCCGGGATGGACGACCTCATGCGCCACATCGCCGCCTGCCGCAACGCCGACCTGCCGGGCCGCCGGGTGCCGCTGCGGTTGGGGATGGAACCGGTTGGGTGGGTGCTGCCGGACACCGCGGCGGCGCTGGCCGCGCTGGGCGGCACCATCGATGGAGGCGGGGTCGCCGTTCCGGCCGACCGGCTTTGCGGCATGGCCCGGCAGCTTGCCGGCCAGGGGTTGTGCCGGTTCCGCGACGAGGCGTTCGACGTGCGCGCCATGCCGGACGGGCCGGTGCTGGCGCAGGTTGACCGAGGGGCGGTGCCGCTTTTGGGCGTGCAGGCGGAGGGCGTGCACCTGAACGGCCTGGTGCGGCGGCCGGACGGGCTTTGGATCTGGGTCGCGCGCCGGGCGGCGCACAAGCTGCTCGACCCCGGCAAGCTCGACCACCTGGTGGGCGGCGGCGTGCCGGCCGGCTTGTCGCCATGGGAAACGCTGGCTAAGGAGGCGGACGAGGAAGCCGCGGTCCCCCCTGCCCTGATCGCCCAGGCGCTGCCGGTGGCAAAGCTCAGCTACGCCATGGACTACGCGGAAGGGCTGCGGCGCGACCGCCTGCACTGCTACGACCTGCTGCTGCCGGAGAATTTCGCGCCGCGTCCGCAGGATGGCGAGGTCGAATCGTTTGAGCTGCGGCCGTTGCGGGCGGTGCTGGAGGAGGTCCGGCGGTCCGATGCCTTCAAGTTCAACGTGAACCTGGTGCTGATCGACCTGTTCCTGCGCGCCGGGCTGCTGGACGCTGCGGAGGGTCAGCGCCTCCGGGCCGCGCTCGACGCGCCGTCCGAGTAGGTCCTGCGCTTAGGCTTCGGGCGGCACGGCGGCGATCGGGATTTCCCGCGGCTCGGCAGGCGGCTCGGGCGCGGCGGATGCGGTGCCTTGCGACGTCGGCGCCTCGTCCTCGTCGTCCTGCTCGGCACCCTGCTGGTCGGCGGACGCCTCGTTGCCGTTGGTGTTGCCGTCCCTCTCGTAAGGCGGGCGGCGCTGCGGCCCGGCGCCGTTGGTCTGGCCCTGCAACTGAGCCGCCTGGTTCATAGCGTTCAGGATGCGGAAGTAATGCTCTGCATGCTGGAAGTAGCTTTCGGCCATCACCCGGTCGGCCGAACTCATGGCGTCGCGGCCAAGCTGCAGATATTTCTCGAACAACTGCTGCGAGGTGCCGCGGATGCGCAGGTCGGGACCGTTGCTGTCGAAGACGTGGTTTCGATTGAGCGGCACGTTGCCGGATTGATGCCTGATCGGAACGCCGCCACCGCCACCCCTATGGTTGCGTCCGCGCATACGTTTCACGTTCATTCGTATGGAACACTTTCCTGTTCGCGACCACCTGGGGACGTACGCGGGCGCGGCCCGGCGGCGGTCGTCTGGTGGCTTTGGGTTGCGCCCGCCAACGTGCGGGCGACACAAGCGGGATCGCGCCGCATCGGCCTCGATCCTGATCGCGGCTCTACCCTAGCGGCCCGGGGCCGTCCTGCCAAACGTTTTCTCAGGCCCTCATCACCGCCGCACGAGGGATGCCGCCAAGGTCGGCGCGATACGCCACCGGTTGGCCAGCGAGGGCCGCAACCGCCCCCGCCTGGCCGGCGCCGATCTCCAGCACTGCGGTGCCGCCCGGCGCCAGCAGCCGCGGCAGGGCCGCGAGGATGCGGCGATAGGCGTCCAGCCCGTCCGCGCCGCCGTCCAGCGCGCGGGCCGGCTCGTAACGCGCGACTTCCGGCATCAGGCTGGCGATGTCGCCGCCGGGGATGTAGGGCGGGTTGCTGAGCACGAGGTCGAAGCGGCCCGAAAGTGCTGCATCCCAATCGCCGCACAGGAACGCGGACCGCGCCGCCAGCCCCAGCGCCGCCGCGTTGCGCGACGCAAGCGCCGCAGCCTCCGCCGCCCGGTCCACCCCGATGCCCCAGGCCGCCGGGAACTCCGTCAACGCCGCGAGCAACAAGCACCCGGTGCCGGTGCCGAGATCCAGGATGCTGCGCACCCGGCCGCGGTCCGGCACGGCCGCCAGCGCCGCCTCGATCACCGCCTCGCTGTCGGCGCGCGGGATCAGCGTTGCGGCCGAAACCTCGAACGGGAGGCTCCAGAACTCCTGGCGCCCCACGATCAGCGCCAACGGCTCCCGCGCGGCGCGCCGGGCCAGGAGGGCGTCATACGGCGCGGGATCGACCACCCGCCCCGGGTCCCGCAGCAGCGCCTCCCGCGACAGCCCGGCGGCGTGGCCGAGCAGCAGCCTGGCGTCCAGCCGCGGGTTGTCCACCCCGGCCGCCGCCAGCCGCGCCGCGCCGCGACGCAGCGCCTCCCCCACCGTCAATCCTGGGCGGCCAGCCGGGCGGCCTGGTCCTCGGCGGTCAGCCGGTCCACGATGTCGTCGAGGTCGCCCTGCATGATCCGGTCGATCTTGTGCAGCGTCAGCTCGACCCGGTGGTCCGACACCCGGCCCTGGGGAAAGTTGTAGGTGCGGATGCGCTCGCTGCGGTCGCCGGTGCCGACCTGCGACTTGCGGTCGGCGGCGCGGGTGGTGGCAAGGCTCGACCGCTGCGCCTCAAAGAGCTTCGCCCGCAGGATCTTCATCGCCTTGGCGCGGTTCTTGTGCTGGCTCCGCTCCTCCTGCATCGCCACCACGACGCCGGAAGGCACGTGCGTGATGCGGACGGCGCTTTCCGTCTTGTTGACGTGCTGCCCGCCGGCGCCGGACGCGCGGTACACGTCGATGCGCAGGTCGGTCTCGTTCACCTGCACATCGACCTCCTCCGCTTCCGGCAGCACGGCGACGGTCACGGTGGAGGTGTGGATGCGCCCCTGGCTCTCGGTCGCCGGCACGCGCTGCACGCGGTGGACGCCGGACTCGTACTTGAGCCGGGCGAACACGTTGCGCCCGGTGATCTCGGCCACGCCCTCCTTCAAGCCGCCCAGGCCGGTGTCGCCGTATTCCAGCACCTCGAACCGCCAGCCCTTCGCTTCCGCGTACTTCTGGTACAGCTGGAACAGTTCGGCGGCGAACAGGCTGGCCTCGTCGCCGCCGGCGGCCGGGCGGATTTCCAGGATGGCGCTGCGGGCGTCCGCCTCGTCCTTGGGCAGCAGCGCCAGGCGGATCTCGTGGCGCAGCGCCGGCAGCTTCTCCTTCAGTTCGTAAAGCTCGGCTTCGGCCAGGTCCTTCATCTCGGGGTCGGACAGCAGCGCCTCCGCCTCGGCGTTCGCCCGCTCGGCCTCGCGCAGCTCGTCGATGCGGTCCACGATGGGCGCCAGCTCCGACAGCTCCTTGCTGGCGCGGGAGAACCCGTCGCCGCCCAGGCCCTCGCTCAGCATCGACCGCAGCTCGGCCGCGCGGCCCACGATGCGGTCGAGCTTGTAGTCCAGGCTGCCGCTCATGCCAGGTGCGCCGCGAGGTCGGGAAGTGCTACCTCCGACTGCGCGCCGCTGCCCAAGTCCTTCACCTGCGCCACGCCGCGTGCCAACTCGGCCTCGCCGATGATCACCGCGGCGCGGGCGCCGATGCGGTTGGCCCGCTCCATCCGGCGCTTGAGGTTGCCGCGATACGCCATCTCCGCCCGGACGCCGGCGGCGCGCAGCGCCTGCATCGCATCGAGCGCCGCCGCTTCCTCCGCTGTGCCGCCCACGGGGACCACCGCGACCGGCGCGGGCGGCACGGGCGGCGCGTCCAGCAGCATGGCGAGGCGCTCGATCCCCGCCGCCCAGCCGACCGCCGGGACCGCGGGGCCGCCCATCTGCGCCACCAGGCCGTCGTAGCGCCCGCCGGCCATCACCGCGCCCTGGGCGCCCAGCTTATCCGTCACGAACTCGAACGCCGTGTGGTTGTAGTAGTCGAGACCGCGCACGATCCGCGGGTTCTCCCGGAACGGCACGCGCAGCCGGGCCAGGTGGGCGCGCAGCCCGTCGTAGAAGGCCGCGGCCTCCGGCGTCAGCACGGCGTGGATGGTGGGCGCATCGGCGACCAAGGCGCGGTCGCCGGGGTCCTTGCTGTCCAGGATGCGCAGCGGGTTGCGCTCCAGGCGGTCCCGGCTGTCCGCCGAAAGGGCGTCCCGGTGCGCGCTGAAGTGCGCCACCAAAGCCTCGCGGTACGCGCCCCGGCTGGCGGCGTCGCCCAGCGTGTTCAGTTCCAGCACCGTGTCGCCAGCCACGCCCAGCGCCTGCAGGATCTGCCAGCCCAGCGCGATGACCTCGGCGTCCGCCAGCGGCTCCGACGGGCCGATCAGCTCCGCGCCGATCTGGTGGAACTGCCGGTAGCGGCCCTTCTGCGGGCGCTCGTAGCGGAACATCGGCCCGGCGTAGAACACCTTCTGCGGCAAGGACTGCGTCAGCCCGTTGCTGACCAGCGCGCGGCACACCCCGGCGGTGTTCTCCGGACGCAGCGTCAGGCTGTCGCCGCCGCGGTCGTCGAAAGTGTACATCTCCTTCGTCACCACGTCCGACGTGTCGCCCAGCGTGCGGGCGAACACGCGGGTATCCTCGAAGATGGGCGTGGCCCACTCCTCCAGGCCGTACAGCCCGGCGACGCGCCGGGCGGTGTCGATCACGTAGGCGTGGCGGCGCTGCTCCTCGCCGATCAGGTCTCGTGTGCCGCGGACCGGCTGCAGGTCGGCCATGCTACTCCGCTGCCACCTTCGCGGGCACCGAGGACGCCACGGCCAGTTCCGCCGCCCGGCGCTCCACGGTTTCCACGATGTGCTCCACCATGTCGCCGCCGTCGATCGTGTGGTCGGTGCGCCCGGCGTGATACACCATGTGCCGCCCGTTGCCGCCGCCGGTCACGCCGATGTCGGTCATCAGCGCCTCGCCGGGACCGTTCACCACGCAGCCGATGATCGAGAGCGTGATCGGCGTCTTGATGTGCGACAGCCGCTGCTCCAGCGTCGCCACCGTCTCGATCACGTTGAAGCCCTGCCGGGCACAGGACGGGCAACTGACGATCTTCACGCCCCGGTGCCGCACGCCAAGCGACTTCAGGATGTCCCAGCCGACATGCACCTCCTCCTCCGGCTCTGCCGAGAGCGAGACGCGCAGCGTGTCGCCGATCCCAGCCCAGATCAGGCTGCCCAGGCCGATTGACGACTTCACGGTGCCCGCGCGCTTGGTGCCGGCCTCGGTGATGCCGATGTGCAGCGGGTGGTCGCACACCTCGGCAAGCTGCTGGTACGCCGCGACGGCCATGAACACGTCGGAC
>CAXSEX010000269.1:0-6631 GCA_964236415.1 uncultured Acetobacteraceae bacterium
GCTTCGACCAGTTGCTCGCCCTCGGCATCGTGTAATCAGAACTGAATGGCCCTGGGCCATGGTCTTGCTGCGCGTGCAGCTGTTGCCGCCCAAACCCGGCCGCTGAACCGCTACAGGATCTCGATCTGGGTTTTTGCCTTTTGCAGCGTGCCGTAGGTCGCCACGAACAACGCCAGCACGCCGGCCGACCAAGCACCGGCGATGATCGCCGTCCAAAAAGCGTCTGCGTTGCTCAGGTGGAAGATCGCGAATGCGAGCGCATTGATGATGGCGAAGGCCGATCCCAAGCCTGCCATGACGAAGAACCCGATGCACAGGCGCTTCTGGACTTTGCACACGCTTCTCAAATCCTCATTGATCGTGCGCTCTCCGGCGTACACGAACCTGTCTCGCAGATATCCCCCGAACAGGCTCACAACCGAGGACAGGATGAAGAGAGCAATCGTCGTGTTATGCATCGGCAAACTCTCAGTCGGTGAGTTTCACGGTCAGTGCGCGGCGGGCCTGGTTCACGCCGCTGCGTGACGCGGTTCCGAAGCAGGCAGTGGAATGCCGGGCACCTTGCCTATGAGCCTTTGGCACATTGACCGAATCGTTGCTGGATGATCAGACCTGACCCTGCGACGCTGATGCAGGCTTGGCAACTAAAAAACGGGGCAGGCCCGCATCACCGGCACAGCACTCAGAAGCTTTGCTTGGAAATTCAATCTTTGTTTTTATAATGTTTCAAATGCGCAAAAAGCCGCCCTTTATCGTTCCATCTGCGTGTGCGCCTTGGTGTCCCGCATCAGCGCGTAAACCAGCAGCGAAAGGAACGTGAGCGCGGTCACGTACCAGTAGAACCAGCTTTCATGCCCCGCCGCCTTCAACTGCAGCGCGATCAGCGGCGCCGTGCCGCCGAAGATCGAGGCCGCCAAGGCATAGGGCAGCCCGACCCCCAGCGCCCGCACCTCGGCGGGAAACAGCTCCGCCTTCACCACGGCGTTGATCGACGTGTAGCCGGACACGATCACGAGCGCCGCCAGGATCAGCAGCGTCGCCTGGACATACCCGGTCGCAGACCCCAGCGCCGTCAGGATCGGCACGGTGAACAGCGTGCCCATGACGCCGAACCACATCAGCACCGGGCGCCGGCCGATCCGGTCGCTGATGGCGCCGAACACCGGCTGCATGGCGGCGTAAAGGATCAGCGTGATGAAGCTGATCTCCGCCACCCACTCGCGCGGAAATTTCAGCGTGTTGGACAGGTAGGTCGGCATGTAGCTGCTGAAGGTGTAGAAGGCCGTGGTGCCGCCCATGGTCAGGCCGAACACCAGCAGCAGTTCCTTCGGGTGCGTGAGCAGCTCCCGGACCAAGTTCCGCCGCGGCTCGCGGCTGGCCCGCTCCCATTCCGCGGTTTCCGCCAGGTTGCGGCGCAGATAAAGGCCGTAAAGCGCGCCGAACGCGCCGATGGCGAAGGGGATGCGCCACGCCCACACTTCCAGTTCCGCCGCGCTGAACGCCTGCTGCATGACCAGCAGCACCAGCGCCGCGACCACCTGGCCGCCGATCAGCGTCACGTATTGGAAGGAGCTGTAGAAGCCACGGTGCCGCGACCCGGCGATTTCGCTCAGATACGTCGCGGACGACGCATACTCGCCGCCCAGCGACACCCCTTGCAGCAGCCGGGCCAGCAGCAGCAGCAGCGGCGCCCACACGCCGACCGTGGCGTAGGTGGGCAGCACCGCGATCAGGCCGGAGCCTGCGCACATCAGCAGGACCGACAGGGTAAGGGCCGCGCGCCGGCCCTTCCGGTCGGCGTAGTACCCAAGGATGAAGCCGCCGATGGGCCGGATCACGAATCCCACGGCGTAGATGCCGAACGCGGTGATGAACTGCACCGTGGGATCGGTGCTGCTGCTGAACGACTTGGCGAAGTAGATGGCGAACGAGTTGTAAACGTAGAAGTCGTACCATTCGATCAGGTTGCCAATCGACCCGGCAAAGATGCTCTTGAGGCGGCTTGCAACCTCCGACGGCCCCGCGTCTGCGTTGGGCAGGGAAGCCAGGTTCGGTCGATCCAATTCGGCGGTTCCAGTGACCAGGGGTTCAAGTCGCGTCGATGGCCTGATAGGCGGCCAGCCCGGCCAGGTCCACGATCTGGCTCACCGACGCTCCCATCGGCACGATCTGCGCCGGGTGCGACAGGCCGAGCAGCAGCGGCCCGATGGTGCTGCCCTGGCCGAGCCGCGGCGCCAGGCGCGAGGTGATGTGCGCCGAGTGCAGGCCCGGCATCACCAGCACGTTCGCGTTCCCCGTCAGCCGGCAGAACGGGTAAAGCGCGCGGATCGCGGGATCGAGCGCCACGTCCGGGCTCATGTCCCCGTCATACTCGAAATCGACGCCGCGGCTGTCCAGGATCGACACCGCTTCCCGGATGCCGTGCACGGTGCGGTGCATCGGGTTGCCGAACGTCGAGTGCGACAGCAGCGCCACCCGCGGCTCGTGGCCGAGCTGCCGGGCCGCCGCGGCGCTGCCCATCGCGATGTCGGCCAGTTGCTCCGGCGTCGGCCGCTCGTGGCGCAGCGTGTCGCCGATGAAGATCGTGCCGTGGGCGCCCACCATCAGGGTCAAGCCGAAGCTGATCCTGCCCGGCGCCGTGTCGATCACCTGGGCGATGTCGTCCAGGCACACCGCGGCGGAGCGGGTCAGCCCGGTGAGCATGGCATCGGCATCGCCCACCGCCACCATGCAGGCCGCGAACACGTTGCGGTCCTGGTTCACCATGCGCTGGCAATCCCGTTGCAGCGCGCCCTGCCGCTGCAGCCGCTCGTACATCAGCGCCACGTAGCGCGCGTTGTGCTGCGACAGCCGGGCGTTGTGGACCTCGATCCCGTCGGCGACGCCCAAGCCCAGCCCGGCCATCGTCTGCCGCACCCGGTCCTCCCGCCCGATCAGCACCGGCGTGCCGTAGCCCGCGTTGCGGAAGGCGACGGCGGCGCGCACGACCTTCTCCTCCTCGCCCTCCGCGAACACCACGCGCTTCGGGTTAGCACGCACCCGCTCCATGATGGCGTCGAGCGCGTTGGCCGTGGGGTCCAGCCGCCCGGACAGGGTGCGGCCGTACTTGCGGAAGTCCGCCATGGGCCGCCGGGCCACGCCGGTCTCCACCGCGGCGCGGGCCACGGCGGGCGGCACGTGGCTGATCAGCCGCGGGTCGAAGGCGTTCGGGATGATGTAGTCGGGGCCGAAGCGCAGCCGGGCGCCGCCGGAGGACGCCGTGTGCACCTCGTCCGGCACGTCCTCCCGCGCCAGCGCCGCCAGCGCCTCGGCGGCTGCGACCTTCATCGCGTCGTTGATGGTGCTGGCCCGCACGTCGAGCGCGCCGCGGAAGATGTAGGGGAAGCCGAGCACGTTGTTGACCTGGTTCGGGTAGTCGCTGCGCCCGGTCGCAATGATCGCGTCGTCCCGCACGGCGCGGGCGTCCTCCGGCGTGATCTCCGGGTCGGGGTTGGCCATCGCGAAGATGATCGGCCGCGGCGCCATGCTGCGCACCATCTCCGCCGTGAGCGCGCCCTGCACCGACAAGCCGAAGAACGCATCGGCGCCCTTCATGGCGTCCGCGAGCGTGCGCGCGCCGGTCGCGACCGCATGGCCCGACTTCCACTGGTTCATGCCCGCGGTGCGGCCCTGAAACACGACCCCCCTGGTGTCGCACAACGTCACGTGCTCCGGCCGCACGCCCATCGCCTTCAGCAGTTCCACGCAGGCGATGGCGGCGGCGCCCGCGCCGTTCACCACGAGCCTGGTGTCCGACAGGCTGCGCCCGGTCAGGTGGCAGGCGTTGATCAGCCCGGCCGCCGCCACGATGGCCGTGCCGTGCTGGTCGTCGTGGAACACCGGGATGTCCATCAGCTCGCGCAGCCGGCTCTCGATCACGAAGCACTCCGGCGCCTTGATGTCCTCCAGGTTGATGCCGCCGAAGCCCGCGCCCAGGAAGCGCACGCAGTTGACGAACTCCTCCACGTCCTCCGTCGAGATCTCCAGGTCGATGCCGTCCAGGTCGGCGAAGCGCTTGAACAGCGCGACCTTGCCCTCCATCACCGGCTTGGAGGCGAGCGCGCCCAGGTTGCCGAGGCCCAGCACCGCCGTGCCGTTGGAGATCACGGCGACCATGTTGCCCTTGGTCGTGTAGTCGTAGGCCAGCGCCGGGTCGCGCTGGATGTGGAGGCACGGCTCGGCGACGCCGGGCGAGTAGGCGAGGCTCAAGTCCCGCGCGGTCACCAGCGGCTTGCTGATCCGCGTTTCCAGCTTGCCCGGCCGCCCGGCCGCGTGCAGCGCCAGCGCCTCCTCCGCGGAAACGCGGCCCGCGCGCGGTTCGATGATGCCGTCAGCCATGGGTCAAACTCCTCCAGCGCGCCGGTCATCCGGTCGGATCGACCTGCATACGACAGCGGTGCCGGGCGCGTAACCCAGCCGCTTCGCAGGTGCGGCATGGTTTGTTAGAATGGCGGGATGGAGCTGCCCAGCGCCGCAGGCGCGTCCCCCGCCCCCAGCGCCGCCGGCGTGTCTTCCGTCCCCAGCGCCGCCGGCGCGTCCCCCGCCATGGCCCAATGGTTCGCGCTCAAGGCCGGCAACCCCGACGCCCTGCTGTTCCTGCGCATGGGCGACTTCTACGAGCTGTTCTTCAGCGACGCGGAGGCCGCCGCCGCCGCCCTCGACATCGCGCTGACCCGGCGCGGCGAGCACAACAACGAGCCGGTTCCGATGTGCGGCGTCCCGGTGCACGCCGCCGAGGCCTACCTGTCCCGCCTGATCCGCCGCGGCTTCCGCGTCGCGGTGGCGGAGCAGATGGAGCCGGCCCGCGGCCGCACCGGCAAGGGTCCGCTGCGCCGCGCCGTGGTGCGCCTGGTCACGCCGGGCACGCTGACGGAGGACAGCCTGCTTGAAGCGCACCGCCCGAACCTGCTGCTGGCGCTGGCCCGGGTCGGCGCGGCCCAAGACAAGATGATCGGGGCGGCGTGGCTGGACGTGTCCACCGGCCTGTTCGAGACCGCGTCGCCCCCCGCCGCCGACCTGCCCGCCCTGCTCGGCCGGCTGGAGCCTGCCGAAATCCTGGCGGCGGCTGACATCCCTTTGGGCGACTGGTCCGACCGCCGCGGCCCGGCCACCGTCGCTCCCGCGCCCGCCGCCGCCCAGCGCCGCGTGGCGGAAGCGTTCGGCGCCGCAAGCCTCGACGCCTTCGGCACGTTCACGGAGGCGGAGGCGGTCGCCGCCGCGGTGGCGCTCGACTACGTGCGCGGCACGCAGGCCGGCGCGATGCCGCGGCTGTCCCGGCCGCAGCCGGCGGTGCTCGCCGGGCAAATGATGCTGGACGCCGCGACCCGCGCCAGCCTGGAGATCACCCGTGCCCGGGACGGCTCGGTCGCGCGCACCCTGCTCGCCGCCGTCGGCCGCACGCTGACCGCGCCCGGCGCCCGCCTGCTGGCGGCGTGGCTGGGCGGGCCGCTGCTGGACCCGGAGGCCATCGCGCGGCGGCAGGACGGCTGGGCCTGGATGCTGCTGCAGCCGGGCACGGTGGCCGAGTTGCGGACGGCGCTGCGCGGCGTGCCGGACGTGGCGCGCGCGCTCGGGCGGCTGTCGGTCGGCCGCGCCGCGCCACGGGACTTGGGCGCGGTGGCGCAGACGCTGGCCGCGGCCGGCCAGGTTTCGGCGGCGCTGGCCAGCGCGCCGCTCGACCAGGCGGCGCTCGATATCGACCCGGCGCTCGGCGACCTCTTGGCCCGCGCGCTGGCCGACCCCCTGCCGGCGCGGCTCGACGACGGCGGGGTGATCGCCGAGGGCTTCGACGGCGAGTTGGACGCGGAGCGGCGGTTGCGGGACGACAGCCGCCGGGTGATCGCCGGGCTGACCCTCGACTACGCGCAGCGGTACGGGGTGGCGTCGCTGAAGATCCGGCACCACGCGCAGCTCGGTTACGTCATCGAGGCGCCGGCCGTGGCCGTCGAGCGGCTGCAGGCGCATCCGGACCTCACCTTGCGCCAGGCCATGGCCAACGGCGCCCGCTTCGGCTGCGCGGAGCTGGCCGACCTCGACCGCCGCATCAGCGAGGCCGCCGACCGCGCGGCGGCGCGGGAACGGCTGGTGTTCGCGACGCTGGTGCAGGCCGTGCTGGCCCAGTCCGACGCCATCACCGCCTGCGCCGACACGCTGGCCCGGCTGGACACGCTGCAATCCTGCGCCCGCCTCGCCGAGGGCGGGCGCTGGTGCCGCCCGGCGGTGACGGACGGCGACGAGTTCTGCGTCCGCGCCGGCCGCCATCCCGTCGTGGAGGACGCGCTGGGGGGCACGGCGGCCTTCGTGCCGAACGACTGCGACCTGTCGGCCGCGCGGCGCGTGCTGCTGCTGACCGGGCCGAACATGGCGGGCAAGAGCACCTTCCTGCGGCAGAACGCGCTGATCGCCATCCTGGCGCAGGCCGGGCTGCCGGTGCCGGCGGAGCGCGCCGCCATCGGCGTGGTGGACCGCCTGTTCAGCCGCGTGGGCGCCGCGGACGACCTGGCGCGCGGGCGCAGCACCTTCATGGTGGAGATGACGGAAACCGCCGCCATCCTGAACCAGGCGGGGCCGCGCAGTCTGGTGGTGGTGGACG
>CAXSEX010000270.1:0-6611 GCA_964236415.1 uncultured Acetobacteraceae bacterium
CACCTCAACCACAACATGCCCACCATGCAACACATCATGCAAATGCAACGGTGACTCATGGCACCCGATCCCCGCGCACCCCAACAGCCCTTCCCCGGTGATCAGCAGCAGCCCGCGCCGGGCCTCACGTCCAAGATGGTCCCGACGCCCGACCACGGCGAGCACAGCTACGTCGGCAAGGGCCTGCTGGCCGGCCGCGCGGCGCTGATCACCGGAGGCGATTCCGGCATCGGCCGGGCCGTCGCCATCGCTTTTGCTCGGGAAGGGGCGGACGTCGCCATCTCCTACCTGCCCGTCGAGCAGTCGGACGCCGAGGACACGGCGCGCTGGATCGAGCAGGCCGGGCGGCGGGCAATCCTGCTGCCCGGCGATATTCAGGAGGAGGCGCATTGCCACGCGCTGGTGGAGCAGACCGTCGCGCAGTTCGGCCGGCTCGACATCCTGGTCAACAACGCCGCCCACCAAACGGTCAACAAGGACCTGGCGGATGTCACGGCCGAGCAGATCGAGACCTCGTTCCGCACCAACGTGTTCGCCATGTACCACCTGGCCCAGGCGGCGGTGCCGCACATGAAGCCCGGCGCGTCCATCGTGAACACCACCAGCGTGCAGGCCAAGACCGGCACCAAGTCGATGCTGGTGTATGCCGGCACGAAGGGCGCGATTGCCTCCTTCACCATCGCCCTGTCCAACCTGCTGGCGCCGCAGGGCATCCGGGTGAACTGCGTGGCACCCGGGCCGATCTGGACGCCGATCCAGCCCATCGTCAAGAACCCGGAAGAGATTGAGCAGCTTGGCCGAAGCATGCCGCTGGGCCGCGCCGGGCAGCCGGCGGAGTTGGCGGGAGCCTTCGTGCTGCTGGCCTCGGATGCCGGCAGCTACATGAGCGGCGCCTTGATCCCGGTGACGGGCGGAGTGCCGATGTTTTAGCTCAGCCGGGCGGCATGGCCACGCCGGACAGGCGTTCGCACTCCGCGAAGAGGCGGTCCTGCAATTCCGGCATCCGGGTCGCGCCGTGCGGCTTGCGCAGTTGCTTGTGGTAGAAGTACTCGCCCGTGACGGCCGCCGCCGGGTCGCGGCTCGCGGCAAGCCATGCCTGGGTCCGGTGCGCGGCGTCCAGGTCGCCCGTCGCCCGCGGGCCGCCCAGCTTCGTGGCCACCCAGCCCGGCTCCAGCGCGTTGGACAAGGTGCCCGGCCAGCGGCGGGCCACGGCAAAGGCCAGCAGCACGTCGTGCAGCTTGGTGTCGGAATAAGCCTGGTTGCCCCGCCACGGGCGGTGTTCCCACGTGAGATCCTGCAGGCCGGCATCGCCGCGCCGATGTAGCTCGGAACTGACATAGACCAGTCGCCCCGGCCGCCGCATCAGCGCGGTCAGGAGGTAGGGTGCCAGCGTGTTGACGGCGAAGACATGGGACAGGCCGTCCTCCGTGGCGATGCGTCGCCGCTCGCGGAAGCCCAAGGCCGCGTTGTGGATCACGGCGTCGAAAATGCCGAGGGCATTGGCCGCCTCGGCCAGCCGCCGGGTTTGCGTGATGCTCGAAAGGTCGCCGGTGAGGACGGACGCCGCGCCGGGCACGGCGTCGAGCGCCATACGCCCCCGCGCCGCGTCGCGTGCGTGCAGGACCACCTCATGCCCGTCCTCCACCAGCAAGCGGGCAGCCATGCGGCCCAGGCCATCGGAGGAGCCGGTGATGAAGATGCGCCCCATCGAGGATCGTGCCTTTTCTTGCTCAACGCGCGCGGTAGAACGACTTGAAGTCCTCGAAGGTGAACGGCCCCAACTCGCCGTCGGCGTTGAAGTCGGCCATGAGTTGATCCGCGCTGGCCTTGATGCGTTCAAGCTCCTGCCGGGTGAGCGGGAGGACGTGGATGTCGGCCATCCTCCATTCGCCGCGCAGGGCTTCGGCGGTCGTTTCATGGACGGCAGCGCCCGGGAACAGGATCGCGCGCAGCCCGAAGGGGGTGCTCAGGGCGGAAACCGGCGGCATCCTCGGAAGCACCGAACTGAACAGCATCGGCTCAAGCGGAGGCGCGCTGGACCGCACATCCTCTCCCGCGAAGGCCAGGTAGGCATCGTCGAAGGCCCAGGCGGCGGGGCATTGCAGCGCGCGCTGGATATGTACGGCCCGGATAATGGCGTTCGAGATTTCGGGCACGAAGCCGTATTGGTTTTCCGTGCGTACGTGCAACACCTTGTGACCGGGCTTGGCGTAAACGGAGAAGCCGTCCCGGCAGCCCGGGAACTCGCTTTCGGCTGATTTCGCCTCAAAGCCATGCTCCAGGAGGCGCAGCCGGAAGAAATACTCGTCATTGAACTGCGTGCTGATCACGAGCATCTGCGGATCGGCGTCTGCCTTCTCGGCAAGCTGGTCCATCTGGCGCAGCGAGCGTGCCACCGACGCCTGCCAACGGAACCAGACGAGCGGCATCCACAGCCGGCCGACCGTGGCGTGCGGCCCGTCCCTGACGAAGGTGTCGGGAGGCATCACGGACACCAGGACAAGCCCGGCTGCGACCGCAATGCCGAGACGCCGCGGCCATCCTCGCCCGTGCAGAAGCCCCGACAGGCACTCCAACCCGCGCCCGACATGCACGAGGTAGAACGGCGCGAGCAAGGGGTAGAGATAGCGCACCTCGGTGGAAAGCCGAAGCACGGCAATGCCGAGGATGAGGGCCGGGTAGGCAAGGAACAGCAGGCTCCAGCGGAGGTCGCGGCTTCGCAGGAGGTGGCGCCGCACGTTCAGCACGACGCCGATGCCCAGCAGCACAAGGGCCGGCACGCCGATGAACAGCGCGAAGATCGTGAGGCGGAACACGATGCCGATCCGCGGCGGCACGAACTGGATCGGGATGCGCAGCGCGTCGATCAACGTGATGCCCGTCAGCGCGTAGCCGGCGGCACACACGAGCACGAACCCCGCCACGCCTGCGAGGCCGCGGACCAGCAATGGCGCCAGCCGCCCGTGCTGCAGCCATACCATCCCGGCAATGGCCGGGCCGAGCACGAGGGCGTCGGTGCGGCAAAGGACGGCGGCCCCGAGCAGCGCGCCGGACGCCACGCAGGCTGGGATCGAGCCGGACCAGGACACGGCGGCAAGCGCCGCCATACCCAGGGCAGCGGAGATGATGTTGTCGTTGAAGAACGACCCGAGATCGACCAGGCCCGGTATGGCGATGAAGCCGATCACGCAGGACGCGATGCCGAGCCTGCCCCAACGCCGGGCAACCGCCACGGAGCTTGCGGCGAGTAGCAGGAAGCTCGCGATGACGAGGCCGCGGAACCCGGCGTCGCCGGGATGCCCGAACGCGCGGTCGATGAAGCCCAGGAGCAGGATGATCCCGGACCGCGTCGCGAACAGGTACTGCACGATGATCGGCGTCATGACATCGAAATCGGCAAGCTTGCCCTGCTGCCAAACCAGCGTGATCGCCCGCAGGTTGGCCGTGTAGCCCTCAAGGTGCTGCGAAAACAGGATGGGGCTGAGCAGGTAGGCGCCCACGCAGGCGGCAAGCGCCCGCAAAGGCCACCTGCTGCGCGCCGCGGCGCTTTGGGGCCGCGTGCGCCCGCTCAGTTCCTGTTGCCTCGGCATGGGTCCGTCAGGACAACAGGGAAAGCGAGGGGGAGCATCAACCGCCCTGGCCGGCGAGCGCCTGCGCCGCGCGCAGGGCCGCGGTGGGTGGGGCGCGGACGAACGCCTCGACCTGCGCCGGCGTTCCCAGGAGGCCCACGTCGTCAAGGCCGAGTTGGGCGATCCTGACCTCCCCGCCACCCAGGATGATCTGGTTGTACAACGGCGCGACGTAGCGCTCGCCCTTTTCCTCACGGCCGCCCGCCCCGAAGTAGGCGGCATACGCCTCGGCGTAGAGCGCGGCGGAGCGGAACCAGTACAGGCCCACGGTGGCGTGCGGCGAGATGCGGGCCTTCTCGCGCAGTTCCAGCACCCGCCCGTCCTCGCCGAGGCGCGCGAACGACCACCCTTCGCCCTCGCCGGGGAAGCAGGGCACCCAGCCGTCGCACCCACTCGGCACCAGCGACGGGCGGACCCGGTCCGGGCGGACAAAGGTATCGATGTTGAACACGGCGAAGGGCAGGCCCGGCTCGGCCGCCTCTGCCAGCATCAGGGCCGTCGTCGCCTGGCCATCGGTCGGCGCGTCGAGTTCGAGGAACCGGTCGATCGCGATGCCGAGCCGCCCGCACCGCTCCCGGATGAAGCCGGCCGACCCATCGGCCCGGCGCACGGCGAAAGAGAAGCGCCAGCCGGCCTCCTTGAAGCCCCCCAGCGCCGCCATGGACCAGTCGAACAGCGGTAGCCCGAGCGCCTCGATCCGGTACTTCGGCTGCGTGTAGCCCGCCTGGGCGAAGCGCGAGCCGAAGCCGGCCATGGTGACGGCGACTATTCCTGACACTGCCCGTCCTTCACCAGGCGGTCCCGCGCGCAAAGCCGGTCCAGGTCCTCCAGCGAGTTCTCGATGAACTCCCGCGGGCGGACCGAGCGGTCGTCGATGTAGAAGCCGTTGTCGCCGGGCCAGGGCTTGGCGACATGCACCTCATGGAACGGCACCTCGTGGCGCTGCAGCCAGTCGATCAGCACCGGCAGGACGCGGGCGTTGATCTCGCCGGGGTTGCCGTCGTGGCTGCGCATGCCCCGGGCCGACTGGATCACGATGCGCCACCCTTCGGCGGCCATGGCCTGCAGCCGGGCCAGCAGCAACGGCTCCGGCTGCAGGTCCCGGTAGCTTTCGCCCGGCGCCTTGATGGGGCACAGCGTCCCATCCACGTCCACGACCAGCACCTTGGTTCCGGCGATCATCGGGCGGCCTCCAGGTCTTGAATGAGTTGGCAGGCGATCAGCGCGAACCCGGCCAGCTTGCGCGGGTGGTCCATGTGCAGCGGCAGCATGGACATGAACAAGGAGAGTTCATAGGCGCGGATGACGAACAGCGGGTACTCGTCCTCGATCCGCTCCTTCAAGATGTCCCGGCCCCACCCGGGCGGGCCGCCGTTGTCGAGCGTCAGTTGCAGCTTGAGGCCCTCGTCCAGCGCGCAGTCGAACAGGTCGTTGTTGACGAAGTCGTAGCCGCCCATGGCCGAGTGGCTAAACTTGGCCAGGTCGTACAACGGGTGCATCCAGGCCTCGTCCAACGTGCGGGCGCCGCGGGGGTCGATCAAGCGGAACATGCCGATGCGCCGGTCGAACAGGATGTTGGAGAAGCAGGGGTCGCCGTGCCCGAGGGCAAGGGAGGAGGACGGGTCGCGCCGGATGGCCTCCCGCACCAGCGCGTCGGCCCGGCCCTGCATGGCCCACAGCCCGCCGAGCGGGCCGGACGCTTCCAGCACCCGGTCGAGCTGGCGGCCCACGTCGCTGGCCAGGCATTCCGCCAGCCGCTCGTTCATCTTGGCCAGGATGTCGCGCTCCGCCTGTTCCCGCACGGCGGCGGTGCCGATGTCCTTGGTGGGACGCGCCCCGATGAAGTCGAAGAACCGCTCCACCAGGGTTGCAAAGGAACGCTCGTCGAAGGCGAAGTGGATGAACTGCAGCGCGGCGTCGGGGACGTTGAGCCGCTCCATCGAGTAGCCGGCGCGCTCCGCATCCTCCTTGAAGTCGAAGGTGGGCAGCAGGAAGGCTTTCAGCCGCTCCGGCACCACGTGGAAGAAGCCGTACTCCCGCGCCATCTTGACCCGGTTGGAGGAGGTCTTGCGGAACACCGCGCCGACCCGCGCCGTGGTGTTGAAATGCCGGGCCTCCGTCGCGTCGCCCATGAAGGCCAGGAACGCTTCCGGGCGACGCAGATCGACGAAGCCGAAGTGGTCGAGCATGGTCGGATGCTCGGTGGCGAGGCTGATGGCAAGCTCGCGGATGTTGGCCGGGCCGCGGGCGCGGAGCAGGGCGATGGCGTCGGGGGCGGTCAGGATCGCGGCGGCGTCGTCGTCGAACACCGGGGCGAGCAGCATGGATTGCAGGATGAAGCGGCCCTTGTCGATGGCCGCTGGCAGGCCGCCGGGCCGAGCCGGCATCAGGAAGGACGGCAGGCGCAGGAAGGTGTGGTTCGGCTGGCTGTCCTCGATCAGTTCGGCCAAATGGTGGGCGTCGCGCTCATCGACCAAGTGGAACAGGTCCGTCGCACCCCCTTCCACGCAGGAGCGCCGGACCTCCTCCCCAAGCGACAGGCGCTTGCGCAGGATGCCCGAGAAGCGCGTGGCGCCGATGATGGCGTTGATGTCGGAGGGCGGCGTGCGCCGGTCATCATAGATGACGGTGACGGAGCGGTTCATGGGATTGGGGGGTTCATAGCGTCTTCGCGGTCACGCGCAGGTGCAGCCGCCGGGTCCGCCGGGCCGAGAAGGACGGCGTGAAGGCGGGGACGCTGCGCAGCGGGGAGCGGATGCGCGAAAGGTAGAGGACGGTGGCAGCCGCCCAGAGCGGGAGAAGGGTGAGCAGGCAGGCGAGCATATACAGGCCGAGGACCTGGGGCATGGTCCCCTCCGTGACCTGGGGGAACAGCGTGCGGGCGAACAACGAGGGCAGGGGGCCGGGGCCGCTCACCTGCTGTGCGAGCAGCACGAGCATGCCGCTCTCGATCACCCAGATCACGGCGGACAGGAACAACAG
>CAXSEX010000271.1:0-6565 GCA_964236415.1 uncultured Acetobacteraceae bacterium
ACCCAACCCGCACGCCCAACCCCAACCCGCATCCACGCCGCCACACCCAAAACCACCACACAAAACTACCCAATCACCCAGCAACCCAGCCACCATCGGCTTGGGTCAGAACTTAGCCCTCCTTCTGACGCTCCCGACGCACACCGACGCGGCCTGCTTCGGCAGACGGCTCGCACCTTGGACGCGCGGCTTATATCTCCTTTTCGTCGGACTCCGGTTCGACCTCAATGTCACCGCTGATCGCGTCCGCGTCGTCCTCAAGGTCCGAGGCGTCTTCGAGCACGTCCTCTTCCGCTTCCTCCTCCGCGGTTTCGACCTCGACATCCGGGTCCTCCAGCCCTGGGGCTGGGACCTTTCTCAAGCGTTTCTCATCGGCCACGTTGCCCCCGGTCCGACGAGCGCGCGGCTGCTCGGTCGGCTGCTCGGTCCCGCACTTCGGGCAGACTGCCGGGATCCGGGTCAGGTCGTAAAAGCGCGTGGCGCAGGCGACGCAGACGCGCTTCGTGCCGAGTTCGGGCTTCACCATCAAGTCCCTCAATTCCATTCGCCGCACGTGAACGGCGAAGGGCGCGGCCCATGCCATTGCAGCGCCTCGCTGTCAAACGCTGCTGCGTCATGCTACCTCCCGCAGCAGATCGTTTCCTGAAGACTCCTGCATGAGCCTCGCCCACCCTTCCCTGGCCTCCAAGCGCCCAGCACGACCGCTTGGAGGCGACGTTCGCATGCCCGGCGACAAGGCCGCCAGTTGCCACGCCCTGCTGCTCGCGGCACTTGCGGTTGGCGAGAGTCAGATCATGGAACTGCCGGAACACGGTGACGTGCTGCGCATGGCGTCCGCGCTGCGCGCCCTCGGCGCAGAGGTCATCCGGGAAGCGCCGGGCACGTGGCGCATGGCCGGCCGTGGCGTCGGCGGCCTGCGGGAGCCTGAAAGCGTCCTGGATATGGGCGTATCCGGCACCGCCGCCCTGCTGGTCTGCGGCGCCCTTGCGAGCCATGACCTGTTTGCGACCATGACGGGGGACGCCAGCCTGTGCCGCCGCCCAATGCGTTGGATGATGGACATGCTGCAGGATTGCGGCGCGCGATTTCAGTGCCCGGCGGACGCCTGGCTGCCGCTGGCCATCCAAGGCGCCCGAAATGCCGTGCCGATTGAGCGCCGCCTGTCCGCGCGGACCACGTTGGCGAAGTCGGCCCTGCTGCTGGCTGGCCTGAACGCGCCGGGCTGGACCCGCATCACCGAGGAGGCGCCGACCTGCGACCGCGCCGCACGGTTGCTGCGCCACTTCGGCGCAAGCGTCACGGTTGAACCGTGCGGCGACGGGTATACAACGGGCGTGATGGGCCAGCCGGAACTGCGGGCGGTGGACCTGGCAGTTCCAGGCGACCTATCCTTGGCCGCTTTTCCACTCGTGGCGGCGCTGACCGTGCCGGGATCGGCCGTGACGGTCCGCGACGTGGCCATGGACCCGCGCCGCACCGGGCTGTTCGCCATGCTGCGGCAGATGGGCGCGCACCTGGAGATCACCCGGGAGCGCCTGGAAGGCGGCGGCCCTGTGGGCGACGTGACGGCGAGCTACACCGGACTCCGCGGCGCCGAGGTGCCGGCGGCGTGGGTCGGGAGCATGGCCGAGGACGATCCCATCCTGGCCGTCGCAGCCGCCTGCGCCACCGGCCCGACACGGATGGAAGGGCGTGCGGGGCTGCGGGCGGACGGCAGCTTGCTGTCCGCTACGCTGGCGATGCTGCGGCTCAGCGGGGTTCAGGTGGAAGACACGGGCGACAGCGTCGTGGTGCAGGGCAACGGCGCCGCGCCGGCGGGCGGCGTCCGGATGGAGGCCGGCGCGGCCCCACGTGTCGCCTTGTGTGGCCTGGTGCTGAGCCTTGCCGCCACGCCGGCGCGGGTGGACGATGCGGCGGGGATTGAGGAGGAGGCTCCGGGCATCCTGGGGCTGCTGCGCCAAATCGGCGCCCCGCTCACGTGAAGCCGGTCATTGCAATCGACGGGCCGGCTGCGGCCGGCAAGGGCACTCTTGCCCGGCGGCTCGCGGCGGCGCTCGGCCTCGCCCACCTGGACACCGGCCTGCTGTATCGGGCAGTCGGGCGGCTGGTGCTCGACGCCGGGAAAGCGACGGATGACCCGGCCGCGGCCGAGGCCGCGGCCCGCGGCTTGGTGGCCCCCGACCTCGCGCGCACCGACCTGCGCGGCCCCGAAGCGGACCGGGCGTCAAGCCTCGTCGCCAAGATGCCCGGCGTCCGCGCGGCGCTGCTTGCATTCCAGCGCCGCTTCGCCGCCCAAGGCGCGGTGCTGGATGGCCGCGACATCGGCACCGTCGTGGCGCCCGACGCCCCCGTCAAGCTGTTCGTCACCGCATCCCCCGCGGCGCGGGCGCAGCGGCGCTGGCTGGAACTGCAAGGCCGGGGCGTCGCGGCCACGTTGGCAACCGTCGAGGCCGAGCTGCAAGCCCGGGATGCGCAGGACGCGGCGCGGGAGGCCGCGCCGCTGAGAGCGGCGGCGGACGCCGTGGTGCTGGACACGACAGAGCTTGATGCCGACGCCGCATTCGCACAGGCGCTGGAAATTGTTCGAAGCCGGCTTGGTTTTACTTGACTCCGGCTATACGGGCCGTATGTCTGCCCATGCTACCCGAAATTGACACGGTCCAGCCATTTGGCATGGGCCTATCGCTGTTTCTAACTCAGCCCGCACAGCGGGCCAGACGTTCCCCGACCCCGCCGGGACGGAGCGCGCATTCGATGAGGCCGGCCCGGCCGGCTTCATGCACAGGAACCTATTCAACACATGGCATCATCCGCCACTGCCCTTCTCGACCGCCCGTCCCATGGTGACATGGGCGAGGATTTCGCGTCGCTGCTTGATGAGACGATGGGCCGCGAGGCGGGCTTCGAAGGCTCGGTCGTCACCGGGCGCGTCGTCCGCCTGACCGACGAGTATGCAATTGTTGATGTCGGGCTGAAGAGCGAAGGGCGCGTCGCGCTCAAGGAGTTCGCTCAGCCTGGCCACACGCCCGAGGGCAAGCCCGGCGACAACATCGAGTTGTATGTCGAACGCTACGAGGACCGGGACGGCGCCATCGTGCTGTCGCGCGAGAAGGCGCGGCGCGAGGAGGCCTGGACCAACCTTGAGAAGTCGTTCGAAGCGCAGCAGCGCGTGAACGGCACGATCTACGGCCGGGTCAAGGGCGGCTTCACCGTGGACCTCGGCGGCGCCGTCGCGTTCCTGCCGGGCAGCCAGGTGGACATCCGCCCGGTGCGCGACGTCGGCCCGCTGATGGGCACGCCGCAGCCGTTCCAGATCCTGAAGATGGACCGCGCCCGCGGCAACATCGTCGTGAGCCGCCGCGCCGTGCTAGAGGAAACCCGCGCCGAGCAGCGGAGCGAATTGATCCAAGGCCTCAAGGAAGGCATGATCCTCGATGGCGTGGTAAAGAACATCACGGACTACGGCGCGTTCGTGGACCTAGGCGGCGTCGATGGCCTGCTGCACGTCACCGACATCGCCTGGCGCCGGATCAACCATCCGAGCGAGGCGCTGCAGATCGGCCAGCCCGTCCGCGTGCAGGTGATCCGCTTCAACAGCGAAACCCAGCGCATCAGCCTCGGCATGAAGCAGTTGGAGGCCGACCCGTGGGAAGGTGTGGCGGCGAAGTACCCGCCGGGCGCCAAGTACTCCGGCCGCGTCACCAATATCACGGATTACGGCGCCTTCGTGGAGCTGGAGCCGGGCGTCGAGGGCTTGGTGCACGTGTCCGAGATGAGCTGGACCAAGAAGAACGTCCACCCCGGCAAGATCGTCGCGACCAGCCAAGAGGTCGATGTGATGGTGCTGGACGTGGACAGCAGCAAGCGGCGCATCAGCCTCGGCCTCAAGCAGGTGCAGCGCAACCCGTGGGAGCAGTTCCAGGACGAGCACCCCGTGGGCAGCACGGTCGAGGGCGAGATCCGCAACATCACCGAGTTCGGCCTGTTCATCGGCATCACGGCGGACATCGACGGCATGGTGCACATGTCGGACCTGTCGTGGGACGAACCCGGCGAACTCGCCATCGCCAAGTACGAGAAGGGCCAGGTCGTCCAGGCCAAGGTGCTGGACATCGACGCCGAGAAGGAGCGCATCAGCCTGGGCGTCAAGCAGCTGCAGGATGACCCCGCCGCCGACACGCTGAGCCGCGTGCACAAGAACGACGTCGTCACCTGCGTGGTCACGGCGGTGCAGGCGAACGGCATCGAAGTGAAGGTGGACGAGGTGCTGACCGGCTTCATCCGCCGGGCGGAACTGGCGCGGGATAAGTCCGACCAGCGCCCGGACCGCTTCGCCGTGGGCGAGAAGGTCGATGCCAAGGTGACGGCCATCGACCGCGCCGCCCGCAAGCTGAGCCTGACCATCAAGGGACGGGAGATGGAGGAGGACAAGCAGGCCATCCAGGACTTCGGCACGGCCGACTCCGGCGCGTCGCTGGGGGACATCCTGGGCGCCGCCATCCGCCGGCGGAACCAGCAGAGCGACAGCTAGTCCTTGTCGCTCGAAACCGATCTGATCCTGGACAGGCGGCGCCTCAAGCGCCGCCTGAACCTTTGGCGGGTCCTGGCGGTGGCGGCCGGCACGGCGGTGCTGATCGCCGTCGTGGCGCCGCGGGCTTCCAGCGGCTTGGGCCGGCACGTCGCGCGCGTCAACGTGAGTGGCGTCATCACCGAGGACCGCAAGCTGATTGAGAGCGTCACGGCGCTGGCGAAGGACGGCAACGTGCCCGCAGTGATCGTCTCCATCGACAGCCCCGGCGGGTCCGTGGCCGGGGGCGAGAGCCTGCGCGGCGCGCTGCTGCGGGTCGCGGCGGCGAAGCCCGTGGTGGCGGTGATGCGTGGCACCGCGGCGTCGGCCGGCTACATGGTGGCCCTGCCCGCGGCCCGCATCTTCGCCCGCGACGCGACGCTGACCGGCTCCATCGGAGTCATCCTGCAGACCGGGGACGTGTCCGGCCTGCTGAGCCGGCTGGGCGTGTCGGCGGAGGCGATCACCTCCGGGCCGCTGAAGGACCAGCCGAGCTTCACCCGCGGGCTGACGGCGCAGGGACGGGATTACCTGAACGGCTTGGTCGCCGACATGTATGACCAATTCGTCGGCATGGTGGCGGAAGCCCGGCACATGGACGCCTCCCAAGTCCGCACGTTGGCGGATGGCCGCGCCTACACCGGCCGCCAAGCGCAGAAGCTGGGCCTGGTGGACGAGATCGGCGGCGAGATCGAGGCGCGGGAATGGCTGGCACGGGAGCGCGGCGTGCCGACGACAGTGCCCGCCGAGGATCTGAAGCCGAGCGGGTTGTATAGCCGCACGGTCGGGGCGACGCTGGCCGGTTTCGTGCAGCAGGCCGTTCAACAGGCCGTCGCGGGCCTGTCCGCCTCGCCGGCGGCGCAGGCAGGGGCTTGGGCAATCTGGCGAGGCGGCAGCACGGAGTAGCCCGGCCGCTGCCGCTCAGGTCACGAAAGCCGCGCCGTTCGGTTGACGCGCGGCGACGGGTCCGGCATCGTTCGGCCAGCATTCGCGCGAGCGGGCCAACAACTCCAACGCATCACGGCAATCGAGGCAATGACGAAATCCGAGTTGATCGCAGAGCTTGCGTCCGCCAACCCGCATTTGCTCAGCCGGGACGTGGAGCTGATCGTATCGACCATCTTCGAGGAGATCACCGCTGCCCTGGCGCGCGGCACCCGGGTCGAGCTGCGGGGCTTCGGCGCCTTCACCGTGAAGCGGCGCGACGCCCGCACCGGGCGCAACCCGCGCACCGGGGAAGCGGTGCCGGTCAACGAGAAGGCGGTGCCGTTCTTCAAGGCCGGCAAGGAACTGCGGGAACGTGTGGACCGCGGCGGCAAGCCGGCCCATGCGCTTTCGCACGCCGAACGAGTGATGGCATAAACCATGCGCCTCCTGCTCGCCGTGCCCGTGCTGATCATCCTGGTGGCCTTCGCGCTGTCCAATCGGCAGGTGGTCCAACTGGGGCTGTGGCCCACGGACATCACCATCGACGCGCCGCTGTCGATCACCATCCTGGTGGCGTCCGGCTTGTTCTTCATCGTCGGCGCGCTCATGACCTGGGGCGCCGGCGTGGTCACGGCCAGCCGTGCCCGCCAGGCCGAGCGCACCGTGCGGCAGCTTGAGGCCGAGGTGCAGGCGCTCAGGGCGCAGCCCAGGAGTGCCGCCGGCACCGCCATGGCCTTGTTGCCGCCTGGCGCGTAATGGCCGGGCTGATCGTTGCCCTGGACACCGCGGATGCGGACCAGGCGGCGGCATGGGCGGAGGCGGTGGCGCCGCATTGCGGCATCCTGAAGCTGGGCCTGCAATTCGTCCTGGCGCAGGGCCCTGCGGGTGTCCGCGGCGTCTGCGATGTCCTGGCACGCCCGGTGTTCCTGGACCTGAAGCTGCATGATATCCCCAACACCGTCGCGGGCGCCGTCAGGGCCGTGCTGCCGCTGCGCCCGGCCATGCTGACCGTCCATGCCGGCGGCGGCGGCGCGATGCTGTCGGCGGCCCGGCGTGACGCGGACAGCGCCG
>CAXSEX010000272.1:0-6561 GCA_964236415.1 uncultured Acetobacteraceae bacterium
CTGCTGGTGGTGCAGGGTGCGCCGTTGGAGGATGCGGCGATCCTGGCTGACCATCAGCGCAGCATTTTGGTGGTGATGAAGGCGGGGGCGGTTCACCGGCGGGCGGAGGTCTGAGGAGGGGATAGGGCCGCACAGACCTGCTGAAAAGCTTCCGGTTTTCGCAAGATCGCTTCTGCCGCGGCCCCGCGCGCCGTCGCTCGGATCGCACCGTGAGGACTTGCTTGGATGCTGCTGGGGGGCCAAGAAAGAGCTTCTTCTTGCTTGCATATCGTTATGAACAAATGCAGAACGTTCGTCGATGAGCAGGTGATCGGCAAATGGGTTTGAAAATTACAGGACTGAACGAGTTTCGTGAACGCCTCGAACGTCTGCGCCCCGAGGAGGTGATGGCGCGGGCGTTGGCCGAGCAAGCGCAACGCATGACGGCAAGGGTGCGGGACGGCTTGTCGGAACCGCCGGGGGGCGCCGGGCACGACGAACCCTGGCTGCGGAGTGGAGCGTTGCGGGACAGCGTGAGTGTGGAGGCGGACGGGCTGCAAGCCGCAGTTGGAAGCAGCGACCCGGCGGCTGTGTCACAGGAACTGGGCACGGCACACATGCCGGCCCGCCCGTTCCTGGCGCCGGCGGCGGCGGGCATGGGGGAGGAGGTGGCCCGGGCGGTGGGAGCGGCCCTGGCGGCGGCGCTGCGGGGCGACAGCACGGACACCAGCAACACGGACGCTGACTTGAGCGGGGGTGGCTCAGGCAGCAACAATCCCCTGAACCGGAGCGGCGCGGGCACCCCCACCTTCGCTATTAATGCGAACGCGACCGAGGTGGGCGGCCCGCTCTCTGCTACGAGCGGCGCTTCGCTCGACCGCCCCACGCCCAATCTGCTCGTTGGGCCAGGCGCACCAACTGACGCCGACCTACTACACCTTACAGCAGATGATGGAACTCCCGGCAACAACCAGGCTCAGAACAAACAATTTAAGGACGTTGTCAGGATTCTTGGTTTAAGTAAAAGCCAGGCTAGACAACTTCATGACGAAATAACTGGGGAAATTACAACTTTCAAGAAATTTTACAAATTGGTCAAGATATGTTTGATAAGTAAATATAATAGGTGATTTGATTAAATGATCATACTGAATGTAAATACACCATTTATTGGATTAATAAATCAGATCGTCTGGAACGTTCGGCAAGGGCATGGTAGCTTCTTAACTATGGAGTTCGGCACCCCGCATCTACACGTGCGCGAACCGTTGCCAACGAGTTCCACCAATTCCGCCAATGTTCACGATTTGCTGAAATGCCGACATATATCCATAGTCGGTGATTGGCATTTTTGGATCATGCATAGCCATTGGACGCTGGAAACCCATGGCCATATGGTTAACAGTGATGATCAAGATGCCGCCAAGGTTGTTTCCGCACTGACCTACCTTGATGGACAACGCCTCATTTCAATGTCATACGCAGAGGATGTTCATCATCTATTGTTTGATTTAGGCGGGCATATTAAGATTGAACGTTTAGTGAATGCTGAAATAGACGAAGATCGATGGCAAATGTTTGAGATAGATGGTAGTGTTTTGACATGTGAGCACGATGGTAGATTGTTCTATGAGCGTAAGTCATAAAATCAGCCTTCAAATTAATATTTCTATACATTTAATTCTTTTTGACTTTCGTGGTTAGCTTATGATCCAACGGGGCCGAGCTGCTGGCTCATAGCCCCATCCCGGCCTTGCTGAGTGCTGGCGTCGGTGTCGCTGCGGGTGGCGCCAGCCTCGCCTCTCCCGGGGCCAGTTGGCTCGCCGGCAGCGTCCACGCAGATTTTCACGGTAGCGGCCAGGCCATAATTCCGCCCCCGCTGTGCTCCGTGTCGGATATGCCAACGCGGGGGCTACTATTCTCTAAACATAAAGACGCAGGCCGCGGCAGGTGACTGAAACGATCCTGGCGCTCGACCTGGGCAAGACCGGCTGCCGCGCCGCGCTCTGGGTCGGCGCGGCCCGCTCGGAGGCGGAGGGCGCGGGCGCGCCCGGCCTGGCGGCGCCGAGCGGCGTGGCGGCGGCGGAACGGGCCGTGCTTGCCGTTGCCGGGCCGCTGCTGCGGGCGGCAGGCGTCGGGCGCGTGGGCCGGGCCTGCATCGGCACGGCCGGCGCGCTTGCGGCCCCGGCAGCCGCGGCTCAACTCGCGGAACGCCTGGCAACCGCGCTGCCGTCGGACGAGGCGGCGGTCGCCAGCGACGCCATCACCTCCCACGCGGGCGCGCTGGGCGGCGAGGAGGGTGTCGTGCTCGCCATCGGCACGGGAAGCGTGGCGCTCGCCCTGGGTGGGGGCGTGATGCGCCGCGCGGACGGCTGGGGGCCACTGCTCGGCGACGAGGGCGGGGGTGGATGGATCGGCCTGCACGGCCTCCGCGCCGCGCTGCGGGCGGCGGACGGCCGGGGACCGGGCACGGCGCTGCGCCCGGCAGCAGAGCGCGCCTTCGGGCCGCCCGCGGGATGGCCGGCGGCCGTGGACAGCGCAAGCGTCGCGGCCCGCTTCGCGCCGGAGGTGGCGCGGGCGGCAGCCGCCGGGGACGGCGCGGCCAGGGCGATCCTGCACGATGCCGCCGGGCACCTGGCCGCCACGGCCCGGGGTGCCGCCTCCGCGCTCCCGCCCGCCGCCCGGTGCGTGGTGGTCGGCGGCCTCGCGCGGCTCGGCGCCCCGCTCACCGACCGGCTGGAGCGCCTGCTGGGCGAGGCCGGGTTGAGGCTCGTGCCCGCGCAGGGCACGGCGCTCGACGGCGCGCGCCTGCTCGCCACCGGGACGCACTGGCCGCACGAGGTGTATGTCACACGCTGCCGCCCGTCAGGCCGCAGGTTGGCATGAGCCTTGCATCGCCGCCTGCTTTGTTTTCAACTTGCAGCCGGTCCTCCGGGACGAAGGAGATCAGCATGGGTATTCCGAAGCTGCTGCTGGCGGTTGGCCTCGCGTGCGGGCTGGCAGCCGGCGTTGGCTCGCACCGGGCGGAGGCGAAGGACTGGAAAACCATCCGCTTCGGCATGGACGCGAGCTACGCGCCGTTCGAGAGCGTGAACCAGAAGGGCGAAATCGTCGGGTTCGAGGTCGATTACGCCAAGGCGATCTGCGCCAAGCTGGAAGCCACCTGCACATTCCAGAACCAGGATTGGGATGGCATCATCCCGTCGCTGCTGTCGGGCAAGTTCGACGTGATCTTTTCCTCCATGAACATCACGGACGCGCGCAAGGCCCGCGTGATCTTCTCCGAGGTGTACTACGCCACGCCGCCCGTCTGGGTCGGCCAGGCCAGCGAGAAATCCACCGACATCAGCCCGGCGGCGCTCAAGGGCAAGTCCATCGGCACCCAGTCGTCCACGATCCACGCCAACTTCCTGGAGAAGTTCTACCCGGATTCCGACATCAAGCTCTACCCGACCCAGGACGAGCCGAACCTCGACCTGGCCAGCGGGCGGCTGGACTACGTGATGGGCGACATCCTGGTGGAACAGGACTTCGTCAAGAACAAGGGCAATGGCTGCTGCACGATCCTGTCGGAGGTCAAGCGGGTGCCGGGCATCCACGGGCCGGGAGTGGGCGCCGCCTTCCGCCCGGACGACACCGACTTGCAGGCGATGTTCAACAAGGCCATCGCCGAACTGGACGCGGACGGGACCTACACGACGCTTGAGAAGAAATACTTCACCATCGACATCCGCGGGAAGTAGGCGTCCGTGACTGTGAGGCAGCCGTGAGCGCGGCCGGCCTGCTGTTCGGGCCGGACGGCTGGGGCGCGCTGCTGCTGCGTGGCGCCCTCATCACCGTGGCGCTGGCGCTGGCGACGGTGCCGTTCGGCTTTGGCGGCGGGCTGGTGCTGGCGGGGCTGAAGCTGTCGCGCTGGCGGGCCGTGCGGGGGTTATCCGAGGCCTACACGACGTTCTTCCGCGGCATCCCGGACCTCCTGGCCCTGTTCATCGTGTATTTCGGGCTGCAATCCCTGCTGGACCACGCGCGGGCGGCGTTGGGGCTGGCGTCGCGCCTGGAACTGAGCGCCTTCGTCGCCGGGGTGATCGCGCTGTCGGTCGTTGTGGCCGCCTACTCGGGGGAGGTCTGGGTGGCGGCGCTGCGGACGGTGCCGCCCGGCCAGGTCGAGGCCGCGCGCTCCTTGGGGCTGGACCGCAGGCGTGCGTTCTTCCTGGTCGTGCTGCCGCAACTGGGCCGGGTCGCCCTGCCCGGCCTCGGCAACGTGTGGACGGTGCTGCTGAAGGACACGTCGCTGATCTCCACGCTCGCGGTCACGGACCTGCTGCGGGCGGCGTCGGAGGCCAGCAAGAACACGACGCGGCCGATCCTGTTCTACGGGGCCGCCGCAGGCGTCTATCTCGTGTTCAGCCTCGCTTCCAACGCCGGGCAGGCGGTGCTGGAGCGCCGCGCCAACCGGGGAATCGCCTGATGGACGCGCTGCACGGCCTGCTCGGCTTCGTGTTCAACGCGGACCTGCTGTCGCAGTACGGCTGGCGGCTGCTGAGCGGCGTCCGCGTCACGGCGGAGGTCGTGCTGACCTCGTGCAGCATCGGCTTCGTGCTGGCCACCCCGATCTGCCGCGCCCGCATGTCGCGCAACCTCCTGCTGCGCGGCCTGGCATCCGGCTACATCGCGGTGTTCCGCGGCACGCCGCTGCTGTGCCAGCTCTACTTCGCATACTACGGCGCCGGCGAGGTCCGGCCCTGGCTGACCAGCATCGGGCTTTGGTGGTTCTTCCGCGATGCGTTCTACTGCTGCATCCTGGCATTCTCGCTGAACACCGCGGCCTACCAGGCCGAGATCCTGCGCGGCGCGCTCGGCTCCGTGTCCCGGGGCCAAAGGGAGGCGGCGGCGGCGCTCGGCCTTTCGCCGTACCGGGCGGCGCGGCACGTGGTGTGGCCGCAGGCGTTCCTGGCGGCGCTGCGCCCGCTCGGCAACGAGCTGATCCTGGTGATCAAGGCCAGCGCGCTCGCGGCCATCGTCACCTTGCTGGACCTCATGGGGCAGACGCGGCTGATCTTCGCCCGCACCTTCGACTTCTCGGTCTATCTCTACGCGGCGCTGATCTACCTCGCCGTGACCGAGGGCATCCGCCGGCTGTGGAACCGGATGGAGCGCGCGGCCTCCAAGCACCTGCGGCAGGCCGAGCCGCCGAAGGTTGCCCATCCCGCGCGCCACGGCGGGATGCCTATCCGCTCCGCCGAGTACGTGCCGCCGGGTTAGCGGGCCGCCGGGTCAGCGGGCGGCGCGGCGCTCAACCCGCGGGGACGCAGCCGCCCTGCAGCATGGCCACCACCTGGATGGCGGCCGTGGCGCGGTTCTCCACGCCGATCTTGGCGAACACCTGCTCCAGGTGCTTGTTCACCGTGCGCGGGCTGAGGCCCAGGATGTCGCCGATGTCGCGGTTGGTCTTGCCGCGGCTGACCCACAGCAGCACCTCGGCCTCCCGCGCCGTCAGCTTCAGCCGGTGGCGGAGCACCTGCTCGTCCGCAGCCTGATCGACGCTGACCAAGCGCAACAGGATCTCGTCGGCGCTGATCCGCCCGACATAGGAGGCTTCCAGCACCCGGCCGGTCCGGGGCGCCGCGAAGGCCAGGGGCCGGCAGCGGTCCGGACGCGCGGCGCAGGCCAGCCCCCAGGACACGACGGCCTCCGGCAAGGCGCGGACAAATGGCCCGGCGTCCGCCGCCTCCCCCGCGCCGAGCCACGCCCCCGCCTGCGGCGTGGACCAGACCAGCTCCCCGCCCCGGCTGATCGCCAGGAGGAAGCGGCCCGTGGTGTCGAGCGCCGCCTGCGCGCTCCGCGTCAGGCGCGCGTTGGCCAGGTGTACGCCGACGCGGGCGACCAGCTCCGCCGGGGCGACGGGCTTGATCAGGTAATCGACCCCGCCGGCGTCGAGCGCGCGCACGACGTGCTCGGTCTCGGTCAGCCCGGTCATGAACACCACGGGCACGCTGGCGTTCATCGGCCGGCGCTTCAGGCGCTCGCAGGTGGCGAAGCCGTCCAGGCCCGGCATCACCGCGTCCATCAGCACGATGTCCGGCGTCACCCGCTCCATCAGCGCCAGCGCCGCGGCGCCCGACTGGGCCAGCAGCACCGTGTAGCCCGCCGCTTCCAGCGCGGCGCTGAGCATCCCGAGCGTGCCGGGCGAATCGTCCACCACCAGGACGATGCTGTTGGGGCGCTCCGGGACGGTCATGGCGGAGACCCCGCCTCCATGCGGTCAAGCTCGGCCATGAACTCGTCGAGCCGGAACTGGGCCACCAGGCTCCGCAGCGCGGCCAGGGCCGGCGCCGCCGGGGGGTCCTCGGCCGCCATCTCGTCCAGCCGGGTGCGGATGCCGCGGACGTAGCCGATGAAGGCGAGGTCGCGCAGCTGGGCCGCCTGCGCCGGTTGCAGCGTCGGGGCTGGGCTTCACGATCCTGCAGCCCGCCAACTACATGCTGCCGCTGAAGCTGAAGCCGGTGTTCGAGCGCGACGTGTTCGAGCTCTCCTGGTCGCTCGAGCGCAAGCAGTCGCTCGTCGACCTCGCCGACGTCACAG
>CAXSEX010000273.1:0-6548 GCA_964236415.1 uncultured Acetobacteraceae bacterium
GATTGGACCTTGGCGCTCGAACTCAAGCGTGACCTAAAGGCGACGGGGCACTACCCGGATGCCGATCCGCAATTCCGCCGGGCCGCCCGGCAGCTGCCGGGTGCGGAGTGGTTGGCGCACTATACAGCCCTGTATGCCTACCACATGGACGACCTTGATGCCCTGCACCAACGGGCAACGGCCATGCTGGCCTCCTCGCCGGACAACGCGCCGCTCCATGCGTTGCGTGCCGACGTGGCGCGGCAGCGGCGCGACTGGCCCGCAGCGGCCGAGGGTTTCGCCATCGCCGAGCGGCTGGACCGCGCTCATGCCGAATATGCAGCCAAGCGCCGCGGAGCATTGATGCACCAGCGTGTCGGCAATTGGCTTCAGCGGCAGCCGCCATATGGGGACAAGTACGGCATCGCTGTCGTCAACCTCGACCGCAACACGGAGCGCCTCGCCTGGACCGAGCGGCTGTTCGGGCACGGTCCCGCGCCGCTGCACCGTGTCCCCGGCGTTGAGGGCAGCCGCCTGCCGACCTCCGCCGTGCACCGGTTGCGGGGCGACCCGGCAACGCGCGGCACGCTCGGCTGCTTCCTGAGCCACGCCGCCGCATGGGAAAGCCTTGCTCTGCACGATCTCGGCCATCTGCTGGTCATCGAGGACGACGTGATCCCGCTGGCTGACCTGCCGGCCCGGCTCGGACCGTTGGAGTTGCCACAGGGCTATGACATCTGCTTCGTGAACGACCGGCTGGAACCTCGGCTGATCGACCCGGAGGCGGTCGAGGCGTTCTTCCCGTATCATTTGGCCGATGTCATGCTTGGGTTCCCGCCGGATGACAACGCGCCGGGCGGCGACGGCTACATCCTCAGCGCCCAGGGTGCGGCAAAGCTGCTGGGCTGGGTTGCAGAGGACGGCTTCGGTGGCGACCTGGACTGGAGGCTGCTGGCCTACGGCATGGACCCGGACGCCATTGCCGCCCTGCCCCGCCATGCATTCGCCTGGAAGATGCTCGACCGGCTGCGCCGCGACATCCCTCGCGCCGACCGCCTGGACGCCTACGGGCTGCACCCCCCGTTGATCCGCACCGTGGGCGTCAGCAGCGACCGGGAGGACGAGAACCGCGAGCACCCGGCTTGACCGGCGGGCCGCAACGGCGCTTGCTTTCCCCAAACGTTGAGAGGTGTGCGTGACGGAACGGGTCGAATGCGTGGTGGTCGGCGCCGGGGTGGTGGGCCTGGCCGTCGCCCGCGCCTTGGCGCTGTCGGGCCGCGAGGTTTGGGTGCTGGAAGCCGCGGACAGCATCGGCACAGGCACGTCGTCGCGCAATTCCGAGGTCGTGCACGCCGGCATCTATTATCCCGCCGGTAGCCTCAAGGCGCGCTTCTGCGTCCAGGGCAAGCACATGCTCTATGACTATTGCGTCGAACGCGGCATCCCGCACAGCCGCTTGGGCAAGCTGATCGTCGCCGCTGAGCCGGCGGAAGTTCCGGTGCTCGACACCATCCGCGCCAAGGCCGCGCGCAACGGCGTCGATGACTTGGAATGGCTGGACGGGTCGGACGCGCGCCGGCTGGAGCCTGCGCTGCGCGCCTCGGCCGCCCTGCTGTCGCCCAGCACCGGCATCGTGGACAGCCACGCCCTGATGCTTGGATACCAGGGCGACACCGAGAACGCCGGCGGCGCCGTCGTCTTCCGCGCGCCCGTGCTGTCGGGCGCGGCGCTGCCGGGCAGCGGCTTCTCGCTGCGGGTCGGCGGCGCGGAGCCGATGGAGTTGGATTGCGAGGTCCTGGTGAACGCCGTCGGCCTGCATGCGCCCGACATCGCCCGGCGCATCACCGGCATCCCGCCCGAGACCATCCCGCACGCCTATTTCTGCAAGGGCAGCTATTACTCCTTGGCCGCCCGCGCCCCGTTCCGACGCCTGATCTACCCGGTGCCGGAAGCGGCGGGCCTCGGCGTCCACCTGACGCTGGACCTGGGCGGCCAGGCGCGGTTCGGACCGGACGTGCAGTGGGTCGAGCGCGAGGAGTACGACGTCGATATCCGCCGGGCCGATGGGTTCTACGCGGCGATCCGCCGCTACTGGCCCGGCTTGCCGGACGGCGCGTTAACCCCGGGCTACGCGGGGATACGGCCCAAGATCAGCGGACCCGACGAGCCTGCCGCCGACTTCCTCTTGTCCGGCCCGGCGCAGCACGGGCTGGGCGGCCTCGTGAACCTGTTCGGGATCGAAAGCCCCGGCCTCACCTCCGCCCTGGCGATTGCCGAGCATGTCAAGGGTGTGGTCAACCGGCGCAACGCGACGTAACGTCCTCACCCAGGGACTGCGGGAGGAACACGATGCGGAGAGTGCTTGCCGGCCTGCTGGCCGTGACGGCGTGGGCCTCGCCGGCGCGCGCCGACCTCGCGCTCTCGTCGAACGACGCGCACACCATCCTCGACAACGGCGCCCAGGTCGCGCCGCCCGAGGCGGCAGCCGATACCCTGAGCGTCATCGACCTCGCGGCGTCCCCGCCCAGCGTCCGTGCCACCCTCGACGTGCCCGGCAGCGTCGTCGGACCACCCATGGCGGTGGCGGTCGCCAAGGATGAGAGCTTCGCCATCGTGACCTCGGCCACCAAGGCCGACCCCGCCGGCCCGGCCGGCATCAGCCCGGACGACCGGGTCTCGGTCATCGACCTGACGACCACGCCGCCGCAGGTCGTGCAAACATTGCAGGCGGAGGCAGGCGCCACCACGGTGCGCATCGCGCCCGGCGGCACCCTGGCGCTGGTCGCGAACCGGTTCGCCGGCACCGTGTCGGTGTTCACGATTGACGGCCGCCGCCTGACGCCTGCCGGGACGGTGACGGTCGGCCCGAAGTCGATGCCGAGCGGGATCGCGTTCGCCGCCGACGGCAGGGCGGCGCTGGTCACGCGCAACGGCGACCATATGGTGCAGGTGCTGGACATCGACGGCGCGGCCGTTACGCTTGGCGCCCGGCAGATCACCACCGGGGTGGCGCCCTACACCATCGACGTGACGGCCGATGGCACGATGGCGGCGGTGGGCAACATGGGCCGCGGCGATGGCGACGCCGACACCGTGAGCCTGATCGACCTGACCGTCCAGCCGTTCCGCACCGTGCAGACGATCTCGGTCGGCCGTTCGCCGGAAGGCTTGAAATGGTCGCCCGACGGCAAGTTCTTGGCGGTGGGCACCCAAGAAGGCACGACCAAGCCGGCTGGAAACCCGTTCCGCGCCGACCGGGGCCGTTTGGCCATGTATGCCCTGGCCGACAAGCAGCTCAGGCTGGTGGCCGAAGCGCCGATCGGCCGTTGGTCGCAGGGCATCGCCTTCTCGCGCGATGGCCGGACCGTCCTTGTGCAGAACATGGTGGAGCGCACGATCCAGGTGTTCCGCTGGGACGGCACCAAGCTCTGGGCCGGCACGTCGCTTGAGATTGGCGCCGGCCCGGCGGCCATCGCGACGGCCTGGCCATGACCGAGGCTGCCCAGCTTGGGTGATGCCCTGCCAAAACAAGGCCCGGCCGGCGGGCCGCGCTAAGCCGCCGCCGCGTCGGCGATGAAGAAGCTGACGGTGGTGCTGCCGTTCCACTCCTCCGCCCGCAGGTGCCCGGCCAAATGCAGCGGCGCGCCCCGGGCCAGCAGCCCCTCCGCCAACGCGCCCTCTTTTGCCCGGAACAGCAGCGCCTTCAGGCGCGGGCCGCCGCCCTCCCCCTGCACAAAGGCGCGGATGGTCGCGCCTTCCCGGCCGATCCGGTCGACGCGAACCACCTGGGCGCGCGGGAGCACGAACACTGGCTCCTCGTTGCCGTTTCCATAGGGCGACAGCCGGGCAAGGTGCTGGGCCAGGTCGATGGTCGCGCCGGACACCGCCAACGTGCCCTCCACAGGCAGGTCGGCGACGCGGGGCAGCGCCGCCGCATGCGCCAGGCGCTCGTTCAGGAAGGCGTGGAACGCCGGCACGTCGCGCTCGTGCAGCGCGAACCCCGCCGCCATCGCGTGCCCGCCGCCGGTCACAAGCAGCCCGGCTTGCCGTGCGGCCATGACGGCGGCCCCCAAATCCACGCCGGGCACCGACCGCCCGCTGCCGCGCACCATCCCGTCCGTGAGCGCGCCAACGCAGGCCGGGCGGTTGTGGCGTTCCTTGATCCGCCCGGCGACGATGCCCACCACCCCAGGGTGCCAGCCCGCCCCGTGCACCAGCATCGCCGCATGCCCGGCGTCCAACTGCGCCGCCGCCTGCCCAAGCGCCGCTTCCAGCATCCCGGCCTCCACCGCCTGGCGCTCGCGGTTGGTGGAGTCGAGCATCCCGGCCAAGGCCCGCGCCTCCACGGGATCGTCGCACAGCAGGAGGCGCAGCCCGAGATCCGCCTGGCTGATGCGGCCGGCCGCGTTGATGCGTGGGCCGAGCGCGAAGCCGCAGGTGAACGCGGTCGGCACGTTGTGGGCCGCCGCCGCGTCCAGCAGCGCCGCAACCCCCGGGCGTGCGCGCCGGGCCATGACCCGCAGCCCTTGCGTCACCAACGCGCGGTTCAGCCCGCGCAACGGCATCACGTCGCACACGGTCGCCAGCGCCACGAGGTCCAGCAGTTCGCGCAAGTCCGGCTCGGCCCGCCCGGCGAAGAACCCGGCGCGGCGCAGCGTCCGCACGGTCGCGATGGCAGCCAGGAAGGCAAGTGCCGCGGCGCACAGCCCGTGCAGCCCCGAGGCGTCGTCCAATCGGTTCGGGTTGACGGTTGCCAGCACGGGCGGCGGCGGCCCGTCGCTCGCATGGTGGTCCAGCACCACGACATCCGCCCGGCCCTGCACGGACGCGAGCGCCACGGCCGCCGCGGTGCCGCAGTCCACGCAGACGATCAGCGTGGCCCCCCCTTGCACTAGGTTGAGCAGCGCCGGGCCGTTCGGGCCGTATCCCTCCAGAAGCCGGTCCGGCACGTGGGTCAGCACGCGGCAGCCCAGGCTCCGCAGCACGGTGGCCATGATCGCGGCGCTGCACGCGCCGTCCACGTCGTAATCGCCGAACACGCCGACCGTTTCGGAACTCGTGACGGCGTGGGCCAGCCGGTCGGCCGCGCAATCCATGTCGGACAGCACGGACGGGTCCGGCAGCAGGGCGCGCAAGGTCGGGTCGAGGAAGTGGGCCGCGCCGTCGAGATCGACGCCCCGCGCCGCCAGCAAACGTCCGACGACCTCCGGCAAGCCCAACCGTTGCGCGATGCCCAAGCCGACCCGGTCCTCGCCCCTGCGCCACAGCCAACGCCGCCCCGTCAGGCTGGCGCCGACACCCAGGGCGGCCTCCGTCATGCGGCCTTGGTCATCCCGGCGCTACTCCGGCTGCCAAGTCTTGGTGGCGAAGTTGTGGTGCGCCTCGATGTATCGGATCGTGCCGGACTTGCTGCGCGTCACGATGGAATGGGTGAAGGCGCCGTGGCCGAACCGCCGCACCCCGCGCAGCATGGCACCGCCAGTGACGCCGGTGGCGGCGAACATCACGTCCCCCTTGGCCATCTCGCCCACCGAGTACTTGTGCCGCGGATCGGTCACGCCCATGCTGCGGGCGCGCTCGGCCTGCGCCTCGTCCTCGTACAGGAGCCGCCCCTGCATCTGCCCGCCGGTGCAGCGCAGCGCCGCCGCGGCCAGCACGCCCTCCGGCGCGCCGCCGGTGCCCATGTAGATATCGACGCCGCCATCCGGCAGCCCCGCCGCGATCACCCCGGCCACGTCGCCGTCGCCCAACAGCATGATGCGCGCCCCGGCTTCCCGGCACTTCGCCAGCATCTCGGCATGGCGCTCGCGCTCCAGCATGCAGACCACGAGGTCGCCGACCTCGCGCTTCTTGGCGCGGGCCAGGTTGCGCAGGTTCTCCGCCACCGGCGCATCCAGGTCCACGACCCCCTCCGGCAGCCCGGCGCCGACCGCGATCTTGTCCATGTAGATGTCGGGCGCGTGCAGGAAGTTGCCCCGCTCCGCCAGCGCCACCACGGCGAGCGCGTTGGGCCCGCCCTTCGCCGTGATGCTGGTGCCCTCCAGTGGGTCCACCGCGATGTCCATGGCCGGGCCGCCGGCGCCGACGCGCTCCCCGATGTAGAGCATCGGTGCCTCGTCCATCTCGCCCTCGCCGATCACCACCGTGCCCTCGATGGCCACGCTGTCGAAGGCGCGGCGCATCCCCTCCACGGCGGCGCCGTCCGCCTCGTTCTTCTTGCCCCGCCCCATCCAGCGGGATGCGGCGAGGGCGGCCGCCTCTGTCACCCGCACCAGGTCCAGCGCCAGGTTGCGGTCAAGGCTGATCTCGGGATGGTTCTCGGTCATGGACGGTCCTCAAGCAGGCTCGATGCGGATCAGGGCAGGCGGTTCCAAGACGGTATCGAAGGCGGCGATCTGGTCCAGCGCCCGGTGCATCGCCGCCTCGTTCGACTCGTGCGTCACCAGCACCACGGGGACAGCCTCCCCCGGCGCCCGGCCGCGCTGCAGCATGCTTTCCAGGCTGACGCCCGCGTCGCGCAGCGCGGCGGCCACGTCGGCGATCACGCCGGGCCGGTCCACGACCATAAG
>CAXSEX010000274.1:0-6496 GCA_964236415.1 uncultured Acetobacteraceae bacterium
CGCGCCGCCCACGTCGTGCCCGACCACGCCCACCCGGCCCACGTCCATGGCGTCTAGCAGCGCCAGCAGGTCGGCGGCATGGTCCCCGGCGCCCCACGGACCCGCCGGCTTGCTGCTGGCGCCGAAGCCGCGCAGGTCGGGGGCGATCAGGGTGAAGCGGTCCTGCAGGCGTCCCATCACCGGCTCCCAGGTGCGCCAGTATTCCGGCCAGCCGTGCAGCAGCAGCAGGGGCGGGCCGGACCCGGCCACGGCGACGTGGAACGACGCGCCCTGCGCAGTGATCGTCCGGTGCTCCATTCTATCCTCCCTTGTCCCGCGCCGCCGGCCGGCCCTACCGCCGCACGAAGGCGAGCAGGTCCTGGTTGAGGCGGTCCTTTCCCGTGAAAAACAACCCGTGCGACGCGCCATGCCGGCTCATGTGGCACGCGGCCTCGCCGTCATCCATGGAAAAGCCCGCGAGCGTTGCGCCCTCCAGCCCCAGCCCGTCCATCATCGCCTTCAGGTGCCGAGGTTGCACGGAAAGGGCCGGGCTACTCCGGCAGGTTATCCGGCTGCGCGTAGCCGAGGCTGATCTCCGGCCGCCGAGCCGAAGCATCGCCCGCCGCCATGATCGAAACGCGCAGCAGCGCGCTGCCGGCCAGGATCGCGAGCGAGGCCAGGCCGGACAACGCCGGGGCGCGCCGCCCGAGCAGCAGGGACGCGGCGTGCAGCCCGAGCGGCAGCAGGGTGCCGGCCCCTGTGGCGCCGAGCCGCTCCGCCTGGCCCCAGCCGCCGTCCAGCGCGGCGGCGACGCGCTTCCGCCGGTAGGTCCGGTGCGAGGCCGTGGCGGCGGCAAGCTCGGTCGCCAGCGCCGCCAGGGCGATGGTGTCCAGCGCGCGCCGGCTCCGTCCCGGCCGTTCGCCGAGCGACAGCGCCGCGGCGCCGCTGGCGACCGAGGAGCTGCCGAACCGGACGGCCAGCGCCCGGGGCGCCGCGGCCCAGAGCGGGGTGCTGGTCGCGGACAGCAGCGCCGCGGTGTAGGTGGACAGGCCCGCGCCCGCCACCGCGGCCGGCACCTGGGCGACCCGCGCCGCCCGGCGCATCCAGCGCCAGCCGCGGTCCGCGCCGAACTGCGCTGCGGCGCTCAGCCCGGCGAAGCCGCTGAACGACATCAATATCCAGGTGCCGATGGACATGGGCGAGGTGGACTTGGCGACCCGCAGCATGTTGTAGAACCGCTTCGGCGTGTGCAGGTCCCAGATCAGCAGCACCGACCCGACGGTCGGCGCCAGCAGCGACAGGTAGCGGCCCCGCCGCACCAGGCCGCCCGCATCCCGTCCGCGCCCCAGGTCCCCGGCCGCGGCCAGCAGGGCAGAGGCGCCGGACAACCCGGCCAGGAAGATGTAGCCGCCCACGACCCAGTTGTTGAACGGCGCTTCCTTGAGCTGCGGCCGCCCGTAATAGGTGGGCACGCCGTCCCGCACCACCGCGCCGGTGGTGCCCGACCGCGGCACCAGCGGCGGCTCTTGCGGGCCGTGCCCGGTGGCCTGGCGCTCCGGGGTTAGGCGCTCCTGGGCTGTCACGCGCTCTTCGGACATGGTGCCTCCTCAGTCCCGGCTGGAAAACACGGCGAACGCGGCGAGCGCCAGCCCGGCCACCGCCGCGAGGCCGGAGGCGAGGCTCGGCGCCACCCGGTTCGACGCGCGGGTGGGCGCCGCCGGCAGGTTGTACACCTCCGGCCGGTCCGTCAGCAGGAAGAAGGCGGCGAGGTGGCCCAGGTCCCCGGTGGCGCCGGGCGCGTCCGGCACGCCGTAAAGATAGGCGTCCACGGCGCCGGCCTCGTGCAGCTGCTCGACCCGGCGCGCCGCCCGCCGCTGCAGGTCGGCCACCTCGCCGAACTGGATGCTGTCGGTCGGGCACGCCTTGGAGCAGGCCGGCTCCAGCCCGCCCTTCAGCCGGTCGTAGCACAGCGTGCACTTGTGCACCTTGCCGTCGATGGTGTTGAGATCGACCACGCCGAACGGGCAGGCGGGGATGCAGTAGCCGCAGCCGTTGCAGATGTCCTGCTGCACGACCACGGTGCCGAACTCGGTGTGGAACAGCGCCCCGGTCGGGCAGGCCTCCACGCAGGGCGCGTTGTGGCAATGCTTGCACACGTCGCTCATCATCAGCCAGCCGCTTTGGAACGGCGCCTCCGCGTTGTCGCGCACGCCGCCGCAGCCGCTTTTCTCGACGAAGCTGACGTGCCGCCAGGTGTTGGCCGACAGCGCCCCGGTGTTGTCGTAGCTTTGCCCGGTCAGCCCGATGTTGTCGGCCGGCAGGTTGTTCCACTCCTTGCACGCGACCTCGCACGCCTTGCAGCCGATGCAGACCGTGGTGTCGGTGAAGAACCCGTAGGACCGGCCCGGCTCGATCAGCACGCCGGCCGTCAGCTCGCTCTCGTTCGGGATGAGGCGGTCCAGGCGGGACTGCGTGTGGTCGAGCGCGCGGGGGTGCATGTCCATGGTGGTGCGCCTTTCGGGCCGGGAGAAATCAGCGGGCGGGGGCTACGGCGTGGGCGACGAAGCCTACGATGTTCTCCGGCCGTGTGTAATGCACCCGGACCCGGGCTTGCCGCCGTGACAGCGGCGCGAGCTGGTCCGGCTCGGCGGCGGCGTCGTGGCCCAGGATGAACAGGTGCGACACGCCCCGGTCGTCGGTGAGCTGGAACCGGCTTTCCTGCGCCATCGTCACGACGCCTTCCATCACGTCCATCGCCGACCGCTCCCCCACGTGCAGCCATAGAACACGTCGGGGGCGGCGCGGCTTTCAGCTTTCGTGCAAGCTGAAGCCTTTGTGATCGACCCACTGGTTGCGCGCCGCGTTGCCGACACGCCAGCTTGCCGCCGACCCCGGCCGATCAGGAGAAGCCCATGCCGAACATCCGCCGCACCGCTTCGGGCCGCATCGCCAGCTTTTTCCGGGACTGGTCGCTGCCGCGGCAAATGGCCGGGCAGGACGTGATGGCGGAGGCGGCGCGCAGCACCACCTCCGAAACGCTGCGCCCCCGGTTGGAGCAGGCGGACCGGGTCGGCACCAGCATCTGCCCGTTCTGCGCCGTGGGCTGCGCGCAGCTTGTCTATGCCAAGAACGGCAAGCCCATCCACATCGAGGGCGACCCGCGCAGCCCGGTGAACCAAGGGACGCTCTGCCCCAAGGGCGCCAGCACGCTTGGCGTGCTGCTCAGCCCCGAGCGGGTCAACCAGGTGCTCCACCGCGCCCCGCACAGCGACCATTGGGAAGAGAAGCCGCTCGATTGGGCCATGGAACGGATTGCGCAGCTGACCAAGCAGGCGCGGGACGAGACCTTCGTGGAGCGGCTGCCGGACGGCAAGCTGGTCAACCACACGGTCGGCGTCGCCTCGCTCGGCGGCGCCACGCTGGACAACGAGGAGAACTACCTCATCAAGAAGCTGTTCGGCGGCGGCCTCGGCATGGTGAGCATTGAGAACCAAGCCCGAATATGACACTCCTCCTCGGTGCCCAGTTTGGGCGCCACCTTTGGCCGCGGCGCCGCCACGATGGCTTTGTGGGACCTGGCGAACGCGGACTGCGTCGTCATCATGGGCTCCAACATGGCGGAGAACCACCCGGTCGCCTTCCGCTTCGTGGTGGACGCGAAGCGGCGCGGGGCGACCGTGATCCACGTGGACCCGCGCTTCACCCGCACCTCGGCGCTGGCCGACCTCCATGCGCCCATCCGCTCCGGGTCGGACATCGCGTTCCTCGGCGGCATCATCCGCCACCTGCTGGAAGGCGACCTGTGGTTCCGTGAGTTCGCGCTGCGCTACACCAACATCGCCCACATCATCGAGGACGGCTACCGCGGTCCGGAGGAGGAGGGCGGCGTGTTCTCCGGCTTCGATCCCGAAACCGGGACCTACGAGCACGACACCTGGCAGTACAAGGGCAAGCTCGTGCAGTCCCCGGTCTCCGAGCACCGCGTGCAGGAGCAGGAAGCGGTGCCGGGCCAGCAGGAAAGCATGGCCGAAAGTCCGCCGCCGCAGGACCTGACGCTGCAGCACCCGAACTGCGTGTACCAGATTATGCGCCGGCACTACGCCCGCTACACGCCCGAGATGGTGGAGCAGGCGACGGGCTGCCCGGCAGAAACCTTCCTCAAGGTCGCCGACGCCCTGGCGCGCAACTCCGGGCGGGAGCGCACGGGCGCGTTCTGCTACGCCGTGGGCTGGACGCACCACACGACCGGCGTGCAGATCATCCGCGCCGCCAGCATCATCCAGGGCCTCCTGGGCAACATCGGCCGGCCCGGCGGCGGCATCATGGCGCTGCGCGGCCACGCCAGCATCCAGGGCAGCACCGACATCCCGACGCTCTACAACATGCTGCCCACCTACCTGCCGCAGCCGAACGCCTTCCACGACCACGGCACCTTGCAGCAGCTTATCAAGACCGAGACGCCGGCGACCGGCTGGTGGCACAACTTCCCCAAGTACATGGTCAGTCTGCTGAAGGCCTGGTACGGCGAGCACGCGCAGGCGGCGAACAGTTGGGGCTACGACCACATACCCAAGCTGACCGGGGACGTGTCGCAGCTGCCAATGACGCTGGCCATGGCGGCGGGCGTCATCAAGGGACAGTTCATCCTCGGCCAGAACCCGGCGGTGGGCGCCGTCAACTCCGAACTGGTGGAGCGCGGCTTCGCCAAGCTGGAATGGATGGTGGTGCGGGACTTCGCGATGTCGGAAACCGCGAACTTCTGGCAAAAAGGCCGCCGGGTGCAGAAGGGCGAGACGACGCCCGCGGACATCGGCACGGAGGTGTTCTTCCTGCCCGCGGCCTTGTCGGGGGAGAAGGACGGCACCGTCACCAACACCAGCCGCCTGGTGCAATGGCACGATGTGGTGCTGGACGCGCCGGGCGACAGCCGTTCCGATCTCTGGTTCATCTACCATCTGGGCAAGCGGCTCAAGGAACTGTACGCCGGCAGCACGGCGCCGGCCGACGCGGCGATCCAAGCATTGACCTGGGACTACGGGGAGCGCGGCGAGCGGCGCGAGCCGGACGCCGAGGCCGTGCTGCGCGAGATCAACGGCTACACCGTCGCCGACCGCAAGCAGGTCCCGACCTACAAGCAGCTGAAGGACGACGGCTCCACCGCGTGCGGCGGCTGGATGTATTGCGGCATCTACCCGGCGGACGGGCAGAACCTGGCGCGCTCCCGCACCTCGGACGGCCCCGGCGGCCCCGGCAGCCACCTCGGCTGGGCCTTCGCCTGGCCGTCCAACCGGCGCACGCTGTACAACCGCGCCTCCGCCGACCCCGACGGCAAGCCGTGGTCGGAGCGCAAGCGCATGATCTGGTGGAGCGAGGAGGAGGGCAAGTGGACCGGCGACGACGTGCCGGACTTCGAGGACACCAAGCGCCCCGACTACCGCCCGGACTGGAGCAAGCGCCCGCACGGCATGGACGCGCTCGGCGGCGCCGACCCGTTCATCATGGAGGTGGACGGCCAGTGCATGCTGTTTGCGCCCTCCGGCCTGGCGGACGGGCCGCTGCCGACGCATTACGAACCCGTCGAAAGCCCGGTGCGCAACCCGCTCCACCCCGGCGAGCAGTTCAACCCAACCGCCAAGCTGTGGAGCCGCCCAGGCAACGAGCTTCATGCGCCGGAAGATCCCCGCTTCCCGTATGTGCTGACCACCTTCCGCCTGACCGAGCTGCATTGCGGCGGAGTGATGAGCCGGGTCGCGCCGCACACTGCGGAGTTGCAGCCGGAAATGTTCGTGGAAATCCCGCCCGAGCTGGCTGAAATGCTCGGCATCAAGCACCTGGGCTGGGCCGTGCTTTCGACCCTGCGGACCGAGATCGAGGCCAAGGCGATGGTGACGGAGCGGCTGCGGCCGTTCCGGATCAACGGGCGGACCGTCTTCCAGATCGGCGTGCCCTGGGTGTTCGGCTGGCAGGGCTATGCCCGCGGCGACGTGGCCAACGCGCTGCTGGCGATCACCGGGGACGCGAACACCAGCATCCACAGCACCAAGGCGCTGACCTGCGGCTTGCGGCCGGGCCGCGTGGCCCATGCGGGAGGTGGCCATGGCTGAGGACCAGGCCCGGGAAGCCCTCGCCTCGCTGGACAAGGCCATCGCGCACAAGCCGCGCAAGGACGACTCCGACTTCGCGGCGGCGCTGGAGCACCTTTGCAAGCTGCGCGACGTGCTGCTCGCGCAGGCCCGACAGGGGGCAGGCTCCCGCGAGCGGCTGGGCCAGGTGAACGCGCTGATCAGCGTGGTGCTGGCGGGGCACTTCCCCTTGGGCAGCGTGCCGTGGCCTGAGGTTGAGCGGGCGCGCGGGGTGCTGGCCGGAATGGTGCCGGGGCAGGGCGGGCCGTAGCGGCTTCAATCTTGCCGCGGTCGGTATTGAAGCCGAGCAGCGCCGCCAGGGCATCGGACGTGTGCCGACCGTGTGGGGTCTTGGACGCGGGAGCCGGCTGCCCTGCAAGCCGGTTCGACACTGG
>CAXSEX010000275.1:0-6492 GCA_964236415.1 uncultured Acetobacteraceae bacterium
CGCCTTCCGCCAACGCGCCGTAGATCGCGTCGCACAGCGCGTGGATGCCGACATCCGCGTCGGAGTGCCCGGCCAGCCCCAGCGCGTGCGGCACCGTGACGCCGCATAGCACCAAGGCGCGGCCCGGCGCCAGCGCGTGCACGTCGAAGCCGGTTCCGACCCGCGGCAGCATTGCCGGCGCCAACGCCCGTTCGAGCCGCATGAGGTCCTCCGGATAGGTCAGCTTGATGTTGTCCTCGGCGCCGGGCACGAGGCCCACGGCGAGGCCTGCATGCTCCAGCAGCGCGGCGTCATCCGTGAGGCCGGGCGCGGCATTCTGGCGGTGCAAGCGGAGCAGGGTGGGGTAGTGGAAAGCCTGCGGGGTCTGCGCGCGGAACAGGCCGGCCCGCTCCACGGTGGCCTCGACGCGGCCGCCCGCAGCGCGCTTCAGCGTGTCGGCGACCGGCAGGGCCGGGATGGCGCCCGGCACGCGGGCGAGTGCGGTGAGCAGGGCCGGAATCACGTGCCCGGGCACGCAGGGGCGCGCGGCATCGTGAACCAAGACGATTTCCGGCGTAAGCGGCGCCAGGGCCTCAAGCCCGGCGCGCACGCTGTCCTGCCGCGCCGCGCCGCCCGGCACCGCCCGCAGGCAGCCGAGGCCGGCCAGCGCCGGGCTGAGCAGCGCCGGGTCCCCCACCGGCTGCAGGTGGGACACATGGGGCAGCAGGCCCTCCGCCGCCCAGCGCACGACGGGCTTGCCTGCGACCACGGCGAACTGCTTCGGCTGGCCAGCCCCGAACCGGGTGCCCGAGCCGGCGGCGACGAGGATGGCGGCGACGCGCATGCCGCCATGCAATGCCGGCCAGCCGTCACCGCGTCAACCCGTGCCTCCAATCTGCTGCGGTCGGTGATTGCGTCAGGCGCGGCCCGGCATTAGTTTGCCCAAATCATGGGCAACCCAAATACCACAGGCCTGATCGGCCCCATCACCCTGGGATCAGGGCGTTTCACCGTCACACTTGAGCATCCGGTCATCCTGGCGCCGATGTCGGGCGTAACGGACCTGCCGTTCCGGCGCTTGGCGAAGCGGCAAGGCGCCGGCCTCGTCGTGTCCGAGATGATCGCCTCCTGGGCCATGGTGCGGGAAAACCGCGTCACCCTGCGCATGGCGGAGGTCGATGGTTGTGGCGGTCCCAGCGCGGTCCAGCTCGCCGGCTGCGACCCGGCGGCCATGGCGGAGGCGGCGCGCATCGCGGTCGGCCATGGCGCCGACCTGATCGACATCAACTTTGGCTGCCCGGTGAAGAAGGTCGCGGTCGGCCAGGCGGCCGGGTCCGCGCTGATGCGCGACGAGGCCGCGGCCGCCCGCATCCTGGAAGCGATGGTGCGGGCCGTGCCGGTGCCGGTCACGCTCAAGATGCGCATGGGATGGGACCACGCCAGCCTCAACGCGCCCAGCCTGGCCCGCATCGCCGAGGCGTCCGGCATCCAGATGGTCACGGTGCACGGGCGCACCCGGCAGCAGTTCTACACGGGCACGGCCGATTGGCGCTTCGTGGCACAGGTCAAGCAGGCGGTCCGCCTGCCGGTGATCGTCAACGGCGACATCCTGACGGAGGACGACGCGGCGGAGGCGCTGCGCCAGTCCGGCGCGGACGGCGTGATGATCGGCCGGGGCTGCTACGGCCGGCCCTGGTTCCCGGCGCTCGCCGCACGCTTCCTCCTGACCGGGCAGCGCCAGGCCGAGCCGACGCTTGCCGAGCAGAAGGCCACCATGCTGGAGCATTACGACGCCATGCTGAGGCATTTCGGCGAGGACGCAGGCGTGCGGGTCGCCCGCAAGCACCTGTCCTGGTACTCGCGCGGCCTGTTCGGATCGACCGAGTTCCGCGCGGCGGTCAACAAGCTGTCGAGCCGGGCGGCGGTGGAGGCGCTCATCGACGCCTTCTTCGACCCGCTGATCGACCGCGCCGCCCGCGCGCCGGAGGCGCTTGCCGCATGAAGGCCGCATTGACCCGGGAGCGCCCGGCCCCTGCGGAGCGTCCAGCCTCCGTGAAGCAGTTGCCGCCGCCGCCCCCGTCAGCTCCGTCCGACGAGGTTGACGCGCAGGCGATGCTGAGCGCGCTGCCCGTCCCCGTCGTGCTGCTCGACGCGGCGAATCGCTTCCGCTTTGCCAATCAGGCTGCCGAGCAGTTCCTCGGCGTCTCGCTGATGCAGTTGCGCCAGATGACGCTGGCCTCCCTGCTGCCGGAGGACAACCCGCTGTTCGCGCTGCTGACGCAGGTGCGGCAGCAAGGCTCCACGATCTTCGACCACGACCTGACGCTGGAAGGCCCGCGGCTCTACAAGCGCGGCACCGCGGTGCAGGCGACGGCGCTGCTGGATGACCCGGGCTGCGTGCTGCTGACGCTGCAGGACAGCTCCGCCGCCCGGGCGCTGGACCGCCAGATCCAGTTCCGCGGGGCGGCGCGCAGCGTGACCGGCATGTCGGCGGTGCTGGCGCACGAGGTCAAGAACCCGCTGTCCGGCATCCGCGGTGCGGCGCAGCTTCTGGAAGCCAGTGTGGCCGACGGCGACCGCGAGCTGACGGTGCTGATCCGCGACGAGGCAGACCGCATCCGGGACCTCGTGGACCGCATGGAGATCTTCGGCGAGAAGCCGATCGAGCGCCGTGCGGTCAACATCCACCGCGTGCTGGAGCACGTGCGGCGCCTCGCCAGCACCGGATTCGCGGCGCACGTGCGGCTGACCGAAGTGTATGACCCGTCGCTGCCGCCCACCTGGGCCAACCGGGACCAGCTCGTGCAGGTCATGCTCAACCTTGTGAAGAACGCCGCCGAGGCGATCATCAGCGACCCGGCGCTGATGGAGCGCGGCACCGGGGAGATCGTGCTGACCACGGCCTACCAGCACGGGATGCGGCTTGCCGTCGCGGGCAGCGACCACCGGCTGCACCTGCCGCTGGTGGTGACGGTGCGCGACAACGGGCCGGGCATCCCGGAGGACATCCGGTCCCACCTGTTCGAGGCGTTCGTGACCAGCAAGCCGTCTGGCAGCGGCCTGGGCCTGGCCCTGGTCGCGAAGATCGTCGGCGACCATGGCGGGCTGATTGAGGTGGATAGCCGTCCCGGCCGGACGGAGTTCCGCCTGTTCCTGCCGGTGATCATCGAGGCCGAGGCGGACGCACCCTGAAAGACCCCCGATGACGCCCCCGACAGTTCTCGTGGCCGATGACGACCGGTCGATCCGCACGGTCCTGACCCAGGCGCTGGGCCGGTCCGGCTACCAGGTGCGCTGCACCGGCAACGCCGCCACGCTGTGGCGCTGGGTGGAGGACGGCGAGGGCGACCTGGTCATCACCGACGTGGTGATGCCGGACGAGAACGGCCTCGACCTGATCCCGCGCATCAAGCGCATCCGGCCGGAGCTGCGCATCATCGTCATGAGCGCGCAGTCCACCCTGATGACCGCGGTGAAGGCGGCGCAGCGGGGCGCGTTCGAGTACCTGCCCAAGCCCTTCGACCTCAAGGAACTGCTGGCCGTCGTCGGGCGGGCGCTGCAAGCCCCGGCGCCGGCCGCGGACACGCCGCCCAGCGAGCCGCGCGACGCGGAGGAGCGCCTGCCGCTGATCGGCCGCAGCGTCGCGATGCAGGAAATCTACCGCAGCATCGCCCGGCTCACCACGACCGACCTGACCGTCATGGTGAACGGGGAAAGCGGCACGGGCAAGGAACTGGTGGCACGCGCGCTCCACGACTACGGCCGCCGCCGCACGGGGCCGTTCGTCGCCATCAACATGGCCGCCATCCCGCGCGAGCTGATCGAGAGCGAGCTGTTCGGGCATGAGCGCGGCGCGTTCACCGGGGCGCTGAACCGCGCCCAAGGCCGCTTCGAGCAGGCCGCCGGCGGCACGCTGTTCCTGGACGAGATCGGCGACATGCCGGCGGAAGCGCAGACCCGGCTGCTGCGCGTCTTGCAGGAAGGCGAGTTCACCACCGTGGGCGGGCGGCAGCCGATCCGCGCCAACGTCCGCATCGTGGCCGCCACGCACCGCGACCTGCGCCAGGCGATCCGCGCCGGGCAGTTCCGCGAGGACCTGTTCTACCGGCTGAACGTCGTGCCGATCCGTCTGCCGCCGTTGCGCGAGCGGCTGGAGGACATCCCCGTCCTGGCCCGGCACTTCTTGGAAAAAGCCCGGGACAGCGGCCTGCCGGCCAAGTCGCTCGACCAGTCCGCCATCGAGCGCCTCCGCCAGCACCGCTGGCCCGGCAACGTGCGCGAGCTGGAGAACCTCATGCGGCGCCTCGCCGCCCTGTATGCGCAGGAGATGATCACCGACGAGGTGATCGGCACCGAGCTATTGGAAAGCGGCATCGACGCCGAGCCGCTGCACGGCACCGGCAGCCCCGAGCCGCTGGCGCTCGCGGTGGAGCGGCACATCCGGCAGTTCCTGGCCGCAAGCCGCGACGGGATGCCGATGCGCGACATCTACGACCAGGTGATCGCTGAGGTGGAGCGCCCGCTGATCCAGATGACGCTGTCGGCGACGCGCGGCAACCAGATCAAGGCGGCCTCCATGCTTGGCCTCAACCGCAACACGCTGCGCAAGAAGATCCGCGACCTGGACATCCCGGTCGTGCGCGGGATCGGCTGAGGGTGAACGCTTCCAGCAAACGCTCGGCGCTCCGGGCGGGAGCGGGGCCGCCGCGCCGTTCGCTGCCGCGGCGGGTGGCGGATGCGCTGCTGGGCAAGATCGTGACCCTGCTGCTGGCGGCGTTCGCGCTGGCGCTGGGCATCTCGACCTTTGCCATGCTGTCCGGCGGCGTGCCGCTCACGCCCAACCTGATGTTCGCGCTGGTCTTGTCGAACCTCGTCGTGCTGCTGCTGTTGGGCGCGGTGCTGGCCGGGCGGATCACCCGGATCTGGGTGGAGCAGCGCCGCGGCTCGGCCGGGTCGCGCCTGCATGTCCGGCTGGTGCTGCTGTTCAGCGTCGTGGCCGTGACGCCTGCCATCGTCGTCGCCGTGTTCGCGACCGCGTTCTTCAACTTGGGCATCCAGTCCTGGTTCAACGACTCGGTCCGCATCGCGCTGAACGAGGGCTTGGAAGCGTCGCGCGGCTACCTGGACGAGCACCGCAACAACATCCGGGCGGACGCGCTCGGCATGGCCAACGACATCGCCCGCGACGGGCAGTTCGTGGCGACCGATCCTTACGCCCTCGGCCAAATCCTGCAAACGCAGACCGTGCTGCGCGGCCTGAGCGAGGCGATCATCTACGAGCCGATCACAGGCTCGGTGTTCGCCGGCGTCGGCCCGATGTCGGGGTTCGGCGTGGAGCCGGCGCCGTCGGAAGCGACGGAGCAGGCCAAGAACGGCGAGGTCGCGGTGCTGGGATCGCCCGACGACAACCAGGTGCGGGCCGTGGTCCAGCTCAACATCAAGCCGAGCCTGATGCTGCTGATCGGCCGCCCGGTCGATCCGCAGATCCTCGGCCACATGGCGCGAACCGAGCGCGCGGTGGCCGAGTACAAGCAGCTCGACGAGAACCGGTCCGGGCTGCAGGTGACGTTCGCGCTGATCTTCGCCCTGGTCGCCCTGCTGGTGCTGTGCGCCGCCGTGCTGATCGGGCTGGTGCTGGCCAACCAAATCGCGCGGCCGGTGGCGCGGCTGATCCTCGCGGCCGAGCGGGTCAGGGCGGGCGACCTTTCGGTGCGGGTGCCGGAAATCCAGAGCGAGGACGACGTGGCCGGGCTGTCCCGCGCGTTCAACCGCATGACGGGTCAACTCGCGTCGCAGCGCACGGAGCTGATGGACGCCTACAGCCAGATCGACGAGCGCCGCCGGTTCACCGAAACGGTGCTGGCGGGCGTGTCCGCCGGGGTGATCGGGCTGGACGCCTCCGCCAACGTCGAACTGCCGAACCGGGCGGCGGGCGAGCTGGTCGGCATGGACCTGATGGCGGCGATTGGCCTGCCGCTGGGCCAGGTGGTGCCGGAGTTCGCGCCCCTGCTCGACCAGGCGGCGGCCCAGCCGGAACGGGCGCGGACCGCGGAGGTGCAGATCGGCCCGCCGTCGCGCCGCCGCACGCTGCTGGTGCGGATCGGCACCGACCTGCACGGCGGCCGTCCAGACGGCTACGTCGTGACGTTCGACGACATCACCGAACTGCAATCGGCGCAGCGCAAGGCCGCCTGGGCGGACGTCGCCCGGCGGATCGCGCACGAGATCAAGAACCCGCTGACCCCGATCCAGCTTGCGGCGGAACGACTGAAACGGCGCTTCACCAAGGAGATCACGTCGGACCCCGAGACGTTCTCGCAATGCGCCGACACCATCGTGCGCCACGTCGGCGACATCGGCCGCATGGTGGACGAGTTCTCGGCCTTCGCCCGCATGCCGCAGCCGGTGCTGCGGCCCGAGGACGCCGGGCGCATCGCGCGGGAAACGCTGGTCCTGCAGCGCAGCGCCCGGCCGGAAATCACCTGGTCCACCGACATCCCGGAGCGCGGCCCC
>CAXSEX010000276.1:0-6485 GCA_964236415.1 uncultured Acetobacteraceae bacterium
AGGGCTGGGTCCGGGTGGAAGTTGCCGTTGCGGGGGGTGGCGCGGGCGGCCTCGATGCGGTCCGCGGTCAGGTGCTCGGCGGAATACAGCGGGGTGCGCGTGAGGGCGGAGTGCAGCACGGCGAAGGCCTGGAAGCAAAGGGGACGCGTGCCGGGCGCCAGCCGCGGGTTGACCAGGTCGGGCGCCTGCCCGGCGGCGAAGTGCTCGGGGCACGCCGTCGCCGCGGCGTGGGCGCCCCAGCTTTGGAACAGCAGGGCCACGGCCCAGACGACGGCACGGCTTGTGGATCTCACGATGGCGTCCTTGGGCATCCCCGGGGTGCGACTCGGCGGGCGAGTCGCATGGTAGCGGCCGCGCCGCACGGTGTCGCCGCGACGTGCGGCTTGCGCTATCGTGACCGTGTGAGCACCCCAGCCCTCCCGCCGGTCGGCCTCGCCATCGACGGGCACGTCGCCACCGTGACCATGCAGGACCCGGCCAAGCGCAACGCCCTCGGCGCCGCCATGCTGGACGGGCTGACCCGCGCCTTCCAGGGCTTTGCCGGCCAGGACATCCGCGCCGTGGTGCTGCGGGCGCGTCCGGAGGACCGGGTGTGGTGCGCCGGCTTCGACATCGGGGACCTGGCGCCGGACTTCGACCCCCTGGCGCAGGACGGCCCGCTGCAAGCCCTGTTCCGCTGCGTCGCCGAGTGCCCGGCGCCGGTGATCGCCATGCTGCACGGCTCGGCCTGGGGCGGCGGCACCGACTTGGCGCTGCGCTGCGACATCGCGGTGGCGGACCCGACGTGCAGCCTGGCCTTCACCCCGGCGCGGCTCGGCCTGCCGTACGATCCCGATGGCCTGCTGAACGTGCTGCTCCGCGGCGGGCTGCACGTCGCTGCCGAGATGTTCGCGACCGCCGACCCGGTGCCGGCCGAGCGCGCGCTGGCGCTGCGCCTGCTGAACCACCTGGTGCCGGAAGCGGAGCTGGAAGGCTTCACCTACGCCCTGGCCGCCCGCATCGCCGCCAACGCGCCGCTTTCCGTCGCCAGCGCCAAGCAGCAGCTGCGGGCGCTGGCGCAGGCGATGCCGCTGCCGCCCGCCACAGCGCAGCGGTTGCAGGAAGGCCGCCGCCGGGCGCTGCGCAGCGAGGACTACCGCGACGGCCTGGCCGCGTTCCATGCCCGGCGCCCGCCGGTGTTCCGCGGCCAATAGCGGCCATCAGACTCAGCCCGCCGGGCGCCCTTCCGCGATGAAGCGCCACACGTCGTCCAATACGGGCGCCTGCCAGCGGAACAGCGGGGTGAAGGCGGTCACGATGCCGACATGGCCCAGCCCCGGGTAGATCCGGCTCTGCACCGGGCCGCCCGCCGCCGCCACCCGCGCCGCGAGCGACCGCGTGTTGCCCGGCCGCACCGTCCGGTCCGCATCCCCGGCCAGCAGCAGCAAGGGCGGGTTGCGGCCATCGACATAGCTGACGGGCTGGCTCGCCGGCCCGTCGCCCACCGGGGCGAACACCGGGATGATGTCGGGATCGGTGATCGGCAGGAAGTCGTAGGGTCCGGCCAACCCCACGGCGCCTGCGATCCCTGCCCGGTCCAGCCCGGCCTGCGCCAGCCAGCGCCCGTCGAGCGCCAGCATCGCCGCGTTGTAGGCGCCCGCGGAGTGGCCGACGATGAACACGCGCTTCGGGTCGGCGCCGAGCGCGCCCGCATGGGCCACGGCCCAGGCGACGGCCTGCGCGTTGTCCTGCAGGAAGCCGGGAAAGGCGGCCTCGGGATACAGCCGGTAGTCCGGCACCACGACCACGGCGCCGCGCGCGGCCAGCGGCGTGGCCACGAAGGCATAGGTTTCGCGGTCCCCGGTGCGCCAGCTTCCGCCATACAGGAACACGACCAGCGGATGCGGCCCGGCCGCGCCCGGCCGGTAGATGTCGAGCATGCGCCGCGGCCCGTCGCCATAGGCGATGCCGCGCTCAACCGTCACGCCGTCCCGCTGCACGGTCGCGTTCAAGAGGCCGGCCGCGGAGCAGCCCGCGAGCAGGGCGGCGCACAGCGCGGCGGCGATGGGCGCCATCCTGGAAGGGATCATGTCACGCGCGGCCCAGCACCCAGCCGCCCCAGGTCGCGAGGAGGCAGGCCAGCACCGAGCCGCCCATGTAGCCCAGCGCCGGGCCGGTGCGCCCGGCTTGCAGCAGTTCGAGGGATTGCAGGCTGAACGAGGAGAAGGTGGTGAAGCCGCCGCACAGCCCGACCATCACGAAGGCGCGCAGGTCCACGACATCGAGGAATTGCCCGCCCCGGCCCAGCGCGTCGCTGAGCATCCCGCGCTCCCCGAGGGCCGCGGCGAACAGCCCGATGACGAAGCTGCCGAGCACGTTGATCAGCAGGGTGCCCCAGGGGAAGCTCGGCCCGGTCCATGCCGCGACCCAGGCGCCGAGCCAGTAGCGCGCCAGGCCGCCCAGCGCGCTTCCCAACACAACCCACAATGATGCCACGTGCCCTCCCCCGCCTTCGTCAACATACCTCCGCGTCAACATAAAACAGCAATTTTCCGAAGCCACAAAGGTTGACCGCGCGCAGGTGAAACGCGACAACTCGATCAAAGGTTGAAACGGTGCAGCGCCAACATGTCCAGCCCGCAGGGAACGCCGCCCTTTGCGCCGCTCCGCCTCGACGTCGGCGACCTGCTGGTCCTGCAGCGGTCGGGCTTGTTCGCGCGGGACTGGTTCCTGAAGCGCAACACCGACCTGGACGAAGCCGGCCTCGACCCGCTGGTGCACTATTCCCGCTACGGCTGGCAGGAAGGCCGCTGGCCCAACCCGTATTTCGACCCGGCCTGGTACCTGCGGCGCAACCGCGACGTGCGGCACAGCGGGGTGGAGCCGCTGCTGCACTACATCGAGCATGGCGAGGCGGAGGGCCGGCAGCCCATTGCCTGGTTCGAGCCTGAATGGTACCGCGCCACGCACGGCATCCCAGTCGGGCAGCTTTGCCTGGCGCACTTCCTGCAGCACCGGCATGGCGGCCTGGTCAGCCCGATCCCGGAGTTCGACCCGGCGCACTACCTCCTGCGCTCGCCCGACGTGCGCGCGGCGCGGATGGACCCGTTCGAGCATTACCTGCTGCAAGGCGCCAAGGAGGACCGGGAAGCGGCGCCGGGCTTCGACGGCCGGTTCTACCGCGAGCGGTATTTGCGCGACCTGCCCGACGCCAACCCGCTGCTGCACTACCGCGCGCACCGGCACGAGCCTGGCGTGTTCCCGACCCGCCCCGCCGCCGCCCCCGACATCCCCTCGGAGGTGCGGCGCAACACGCAGCCGGGGCCGCTGTTCGAAGAGGTGCGGCCCTTGCCGCCCGGCGCCCCCCGGCGCGCGACCCTGCTGGCGTTCTACCTGCCGCAGTTCCATCCGGTGCCGGAGAACGACGCCTGGTGGGGCCGCGGTTTCACCGAGTGGACCAACGTGGCCCGCGGCTTGCCGCGCTTCGCCGGGCACTACCAGCCGCGCATCCCGCGGGACCTCGGCCATTACCGGCTGCACGGCACGGATACGCTGCGGCAACAGGCGGAGCTGGCGCGCGGCGCCGGGGTGCATGGCTTCGTGTTCTACTTCTACTGGTTCAACGGCCGCCGCCTGCTCCATGCGCCGCTCGATGCCTTGCTGGCCGACCCCACGGTGGATTTGCCGTTCTGCCTGATGTGGGCCAACGAGAACTGGTCCCGCCGCTGGGATGGGTCGGAGCACGAGGTGCTGATCTCCCAGGACTACCACCGGGCCGACGAGCCGGCGCTGGCGGCGGAGCTGCTGCGGCACTTCCGGGATGCGCGCTACATCCGGCTTGGTGGCCGGCCGGTGCTGATGGTGTACCGCGCCGGGCTGATCCCGGGGTGCGCCGCCGCCGTGGACCGTTGGCGCGCGCTGTTCCGCCAGCACGGCGAGGACCCGGTGTTCGTCATGGCGCAGAGCTTCGACGACCGCGACCCCCGCCCTTTCGGCATGGATGCCGCCGTGGAGTTCCCGCCGCACAAGCTGTGCCACGGCCTGCAGCCGCTGAACGCCGGGCTGCGCATGCTGGACCACGCGGCGACGGCGCGGGTGTACTCGTACGAGGACGCGGCGGCGGCGGCGGCGGCGGACCTGTCTGCGCCGCCCTATCCGCTTATCCGGACGGCCTTGCCGAGCTGGGACAACGACGCACGGCGGCAGGGCGCGGGCATGGTGCTGCACGGATCGACGCCGGCGGCCTACCAGGCCTGGCTTGACCGGCTGATCACTGCCGCGGCCGCGCAGCCGGTCGAGGGGGAAGCCATCGTCTGCGTGAACGCCTGGAACGAGTGGGCGGAGGGCGCATACCTCGAACCGGACTGGCATTTCGGCGCCGCCTACCTGAACGCCACCGGGCGCGCGGTGGCCGGGGTGGCGGCGGACGCGGGGCGCCGCCGGCTGCTGCTGGTGGGGCATGACGCCTGGCCCTCCGGGGCGCAAATGCTGCTGCTGCACCTCGGCCGCCACCTGCGGCAGGTGCGGGGGATCGAGGTCGCGTTCCTGCTGCTGGGCGGGGGCGCGCTGGAAGCGGAGTACCGGGCGGTGGGGCCGGTCACGATCCTGGCCGGTGTGCAGGACCTGCCGCGCCAGGCGCAGGCGGCGGCGGCCCGGGGCTACGGCCGCGCCATCGTCAACACCTCCGCCGCGGCGGGCGCCTGCGAGGCGCTGGCGCAGGCCGGCATCGCCTGCATGATGCTGGTGCACGAGCTGCCGCGCCTGCTGCGGGAGCGCGGCCTGGTCGATGGCGCGAGGAGCGGGGCCGCGGTGGCGGAGCATGTGGTGTTCGCCTCGCCCTATGTCCGCGACCGGTTCCATGAGCTGGTCGCGGTGCCGCCGGGCCGGGCGGCGGTGCTGCCGCAAGGGCTGTACCGCCCGGTGTCCGTCGCCCCGGCCCGGGCGGCGGCGATGCGGACCCGGCTCGGGCTGCCGGAGGGCGCGTTGCTCGCGGTGGGCCTGGGCTATGCCGACCTGCGCAAGGGCTTCGACCTGTTCCTGCAAGCCTGGCGCCTGGCGCGGGCCGCGGACCCCGGCATCCACCTGCTCTGGGTCGGCGACATCGACCCGCACATGCTGGCCTACCTAGGCGCGGAGATCGCCGCGGCGGAAACAGCGGGCACCTTCCACCACATCCCGCACTGCGCGGACGGGGCGGACTGGCTGGCCTGCGCCGACGTGTTCCTGCTGACCTCGCGGGAAGACCCGTTCCCCAGCGTGGTGCTGGAGGCCATGTCCGCCGGCGTGCCCTGCGTGGCGTTCGAGGAAAGCGGCGGCACGCCGGACCTGCTGCGCGAGTTCGGCGCCGGCGTCGCCGTGCCGCTGGGCGACGCGGCGGAGATGGTGCGGCAGATGCGGGCGCTGGCGCTGCAAACCCGGCCGGGCGACCGCGAGCGCCTGGCCCAGGCGGCGCGGCGGTGCTTCAGCTGGGACAGCTACGCCGACCGCCTGCTGCGGCTGGCCGACCCCGGCACGCCGGAGGTGTCGGTCGTGGTGCCGAACTACAACTACGCCCGCTACCTGGAGCAGCGCCTGGGCAGCGTGTTCGCGCAAACCCATCCGGTGTCCGAGGTCATCGTGCTGGACGACGCCTCGACGGACAACAGCGCGGCGGTGGTGCGGGACACGGCCGCCGCCGCCGGGCGCAGCGTGCGGTGGCTGGCAGGCGTCAGCAACTCCGGCTCCGTGTTCAAGCAGTGGCGCCGGGCGGCGGACCTCGCGCGGAGCGAGTGGCTTTGGATCGCGGAAGCGGACGACGGAGCGGACCCGGGCTTCCTTGCGGCCCTGTGCCGGGCGCTGGCGGACGCGCCGAATGCGGTGCTGGCGTTCAGCGACAGCCGCGCGATGGACGCGGGCGGCGCGGCGCTGTGGCCGGACCACCAGGGCTACTACGCGGAGGCCGAGGCGCCGATGCTGGCGCGGGACGGCGTGTTCCCGGCGGGCGAGTTCCTGCGCGACTGCCTGGCGGCGCGCAACCTGATCCTGAACGCCAGCGCCGTGGTGTGGCGCCGGACGGCCTTGCAGGGGGCGTTGCGGCGCTGCGACGCCGAGCTTGCAGAGTTCGCCATGGCCGGCGACTGGCGCATCTATGCGGAGGCGCTGTCCCAGGGCGGCACCGTCGCCTATGTCGCCCGTCCCCTCAACGCGCACCGCCGCCACGCCGCGAGCGTCACCCACCGCCTGCCGGTCGCCCAGCACCTGGACGAGGTGGCGCGGATGCACCGGCACATGCAGTCCGCGCTCGGCGCCGACCTGGAGCTTTTGGGGCGGCAGAGTCAGGCAATGGCGGAGGCGCGGGCGGCCCTGCGGCAAGACGCCGCGCCGCCCCGGTCAGACATCGCATCAGACGCCGCCCCTCGGCCGCCGGTCGATCACCCGGCGCGCCTTGCCGAGGCTGCGCTCGATGCCGCCGGGCGGCAGCACCTCGACCCGGGCGGACACGCCGACCCGCTCCTTCACCGCCAGCG
>CAXSEX010000277.1:0-6466 GCA_964236415.1 uncultured Acetobacteraceae bacterium
ACCACCGTCGAGGTGAAGTCCGGCTACGGCCTGGATGGACCGCACGAGGCGAAGCAGTTGCGCGCCGCCCGGCAACTCGCAGCACTGCGCCCGGTCGGTATCGCGACGACCTTCCTGGGCGCGCACGCCTTGCCGCCCGGCAGCGACGATAAGGAGGCGTACATCGCCCGGGTGTGCGAAGACATGCTGCCAATGGTCGCAGCGGAAGGCTTGGCCGACGCCGTGGATGCGTTCTGCGAGGACATCGCCTTTTCGCCGGAGCAGGTCGCCCGCGTGTTCGCAGCCGCCCGGCGCCACGGCCTGCCGGTCAAGCTGCACGCGGACCAGCTTTCAAACGGCGGCGGCGCGCGCCTTGCTGCGGAACACGGCGCGCTGTCCGCCGACCACCTGGAACACGCGGACGAGGACGGCGTCGCCGCCATGGCGCGGGCCGGCACGGCCGCGGTGCTGCTGCCGGGCGCGTTCTACTTCCTCCGCGAAACGCAGGTGCCGCCGGTGGCGCTGTTCCGCCGCCACGGCGTGTCGATGGCGCTGGCCACCGACAGCAACCCCGGCACCTCGCCGCTCGCCTCCTTGCTGCTCGCCATGAACATGGGCGCCACGCTGTTCCGCATGACGGTGGAGGAGTGCGTCGCCGGCGCCACGCGGGACGCGGCGCGGGCGCTCGGCCTGGGAGATAGGATCGGCACGCTGGAAGCCGGCAAGCAATGCGACCTGGCGATCTGGTCCGTCGATACGTTGGCGGAGCTGGTGTATCGCATCGGCTTCAACCCGCTGCACCGCCGGGTCTGGGAGGGCCGATGATCACGCTGACCCCCGGCGACACGCCGCTTGCCGCCTGGCGGGCGATCTACCGCGGCGCGGACGTGGCGCTGGACGGCGCGGCGCAGGCGGGGATCGCCGGGAGCGCCGCCGCGGTGCAGGCGATCCTGGCGCGCGGCGCGCCAGCCTACGGCATCAACACCGGGTTCGGCAAGCTGGCGCATGTCCGCATCGGCGCCGACGACCTCGCGGCCTTGCAGCGCAACATCGTGCTGTCCCACGCCGCGGGCGTCGGCGCGCCGATGCCGGTGCCGGTGGCGCGGCTGATGCTGGCCCTCAAGCTCGCCAGCCTGGCGCAGGGCGCGTCCGGCGTGCAGCCGGGCACGGTGGCGCTGCTGGAAGCGATGCTCGCCCGGGGGCTGGTGCCGGTGGTGCCGGACCAGGGTTCGGTGGGCGCGTCGGGCGACCTGGCGCCGCTGGCCCACGTGGCGGCGGCGATGATCGGGGTGGGCGAGGTGTTCGTGGACGGGGCGCGCGTGCCGGCCGCCGCCGCCCTGGACGCCGCCGGGCTGCAAGCGGCGGTGCTGGGGCCGAAGGAAGGGCTGGCGCTGCTGAACGGCACGCAGTTCTCCACGGCCTACGCGCTCGCCGGGCTGTTCGAGGCGGAGGTGCTGTGGCGCACCGGCCTTGTCACCGGGGCGCTGGCGACGGACGCGGCCCGCGGCTCCGACACGCCGTTCGACCCGCGCATCCACGCGCTGCGCCGGCACCACGGGCAGATCGACGCCGCGGCGGCGCTGCGCGCGCTGATCGCCGAGAGCGAGATCCGGCGATCGCACCTCACGGGCGACGACCGGGTGCAGGACCCCTACTGCATCCGTTGCCAGCCACAGGTGATGGGCGCGGCGCTCGACCTGCTGCGCTTTGCCGCCGTGACGCTCGGCACGGAGGCCAACGGCGTCACCGACAACCCGCTGATCTTTCCCGACACGCAGGAGGCGCTGTCCGGCGGCAACTTCCATGCGGAGCCGGTCGCCTTCGCCGCCGACATCATCGCGCTCGCCTTGTGCGAGATCGGCTCCATCGCCGAGCGCCGCCTCGCCATGCTGATCGACCCGGCGCTGTCCGGCCTGCCCGCCTTCCTCACGCCGCGGCCCGGCCTCAACTCCGGCTTCATGATCGCCCACGTCACCGCCGCCGCCCTGGTGTCGGAGAACAAGCAGCGCGCGACGCCGGCGAGCGTGGACAGCATCCCGACCTCGGCGAACCAGGAGGACCACGTGTCCATGGCGGCGCACGCGGCCCGGCGGCTGCTGCCCATGGCGGCGAACGCCGGGGCGGTGCTGGGGATCGAGCTGCTCGCCGCGGCGCAGGGCTGCGACTTCCACGCGCCGCTCCGCTCCAGCCCGGCCTTGGAGGCGGTGCGGGCGGCGCTGCGGCGGGAGGTGCCGGGCCTTGCGGACGACCGCTACTTCGCCCCGGACATCGAGGCCGCGGCCCGGCTGGTGTCCTCCGGCGCCATCGCCGCCGCGGTGGGCGACATGCTGCCCCCATTGGAGTCGACATGACCCGTCTCGACAACGCACGTACCGTGCGCGCCGCCCGCGGCAGCACGCTCACCGCCCGGTCCTGGCAGACCGAGGCGCCGCTGCGCATGCTGATGAACAACCTCGACCCCGACGTGGCGGAACGGCCCGGCGAGCTGGTGGTCTATGGCGGCATCGGCCGGGCGGCGCGGAACTGGGACTGCTTCGACCGGATCGCCGCGACGCTGCGGCGGCTTTCGGACGACGAAACGCTGCTGGTGCAGTCCGGCAAGCCCGTGGGCGTGTTCCGCACCCACGCGGACGCGCCGCGCGTGCTGATCGCCAACTCGAACCTCGTGCCGCGCTGGGCGACCTGGGAGCATTTCAACGAGCTGGACCGCCTCGGCCTGGCCATGTACGGGCAGATGACCGCCGGCTCCTGGATCTACATCGGCAGCCAGGGGATCATCCAGGGCACCTACGAGACGTTTGTGGAGGTGGGCCGCCAGCATTATGGCGGGAGCCTCGCCGGGCGCTGGATCCTGACCGCCGGGCTGGGCGGCATGGGCGGGGCGCAGCCGCTGGCGGCGACCATGGCCGGCGCGTCCTGCCTGGCCGTCGAGTGCCAGCCGAGCCGGATCGAGATGCGCCTGCGGACCGGCTACCTCGACGCGGAAGCGCGGAACCTGGACGAGGCGCTGGCGCGGATGGAGGCGGCGAAGCAGGCGGGTCGCCCGGTCTCGGTGGGCCTGCTGGGCAACGCGGCCGAGGTGTTCCCGGAACTGGTGCGGCGCGGCGTGCGGCCGGACGTGGTGACGGACCAGACCTCCGCGCACGACCCGTTGAACGGCTACCTGCCGCGCGGCTGGACGCTGCCGGAGTGGGAAGCCCGGCGCGAGCGCGACCCGGCGGGCGTCGCCGACGCCGCCCGCGCCTCCATGGCCGAGCACGTCCGGGCGATGCTGGCCTTCCACCGCATGGGCGTGCCGACGCTGGACTACGGCAACAACATCCGGCAGATGGCGAAGGAGGCCGGGGTGGCCGACGCCTTCGACGTGCCGGGCTTCGTGCCGGCCTACATCCGTCCGCTGTTCTGCCGCGGCGTCGGGCCGTTCCGCTGGGCGGCGCTGTCCGGCGACCCGGAGGACATTTTTCGGACTGACGCCAAGGTGCGCGAACTGCTGCCCGACAACGCCGCCCTGCACAACTGGCTCGACATGGCGCGGAGCCGCATCCAGTTCCAAGGCCTCCCGGCCCGCATCTGCTGGGTGGGCCTGGGCGACCGGCACCGGCTGGGGCTGGCGTTCAACGCCATGGTCGCGAGCGGCGAGCTGCGGGCGCCGGTGGTGATCGGGCGCGACCACCTGGACAGCGGCTCCGTCGCGTCCCCCAACCGGGAAACGGAGGCGATGCGGGACGGCTCGGACGCGGTGTCCGATTGGCCGCTCTTGAACGCGCTGCTGAACACGGCGTCGGGCGCGACCTGGGTGTCGCTGCACCACGGCGGCGGGGTCGGCATGGGCTTTTCCCAGCACGCCGGCATGGTGATCGTGGCCGACGGCACGGAGGCTGCGGCCCGCCGCATCGCCCGCGTGCTGTGGAACGACCCGGCCAGCGGCGTGATGCGGCACGCGGACGCGGGCTACCCAGCGGCGCTGGACTGCGCGCGGGAGCAAGGGCTGGACCTGCCGGGCATCCTGGGCTGAGGGCAGCCTACGCCAATTCCGGCTGGCCGTGCTCCGCCATGCCGAGGGCGCAACCTGTTTGAGCCGCCCCCGTCATCCGACCCAGAAGCGCCGCCACATCCCGCGCCGGCACCGGCCGGCTGAACAGGTAGCCCTGGCCCTGGTCGCATCCTTCCGCGCGCAGTTGATCCAATTGGGCGGCCGTTTCCACGCCTTCCGCCGTGGTGACGATGCCCAGGTTGCTGCCCAGCCCCACCACCGCGCGCACAATGGCCTTGCAGTCCACGCTGGTTTCGATGTCCCGGATGAAGCACCGATCGATCTTGATCTTGTCGAACGGGAAGCTGCGCAGGTAGCCGAGCGATGAGTAGCCCGTCCCGAAGTCGTCCATCGCGATCCTCACCCCCTCTGCCCGCAGCTTGTGCAAGGCGGCCAGCGTCGCCTCGGCGTCGGCCAGGAACGCCGTTTCGGTAATCTCCAGTTCCAGGCGCTCCGGCGGCAGCGCGGAGGCCGCGAGCGCGTCGAGCACCGTCGCGACCAGGGTGGGGCATTTGAACTGCGCCGCTGAAACGTTGACGGCGACCCTCACGCCCGCAGGCCACTCGGCCGCGGCCGCGCAGGCCTGGCGCAGCACCCAGGCCCCGATTGCCCCGACCAACCCGATCTCCTCCGCAATCGGGATGAAGTCGTCCGGCGGGATCAGGCCCCGCTCCGGATGACGCCAGCGCACCAGGGCTTCCAGCGCGCTCACCCGGCCCGACGCAAGGTCAACCAAGGGTTGGTAATTCAGCTCGAACTCTTGCGCCTTCACGGCGCGCCGCAGGTCGCATTCGAGCACGCGCCGGGCTTGCGCCTTCGTGTCCATGCCTGACTCGAAGATGCGGAACAGGCCGCGTCCATCCGCCTTGGCGCGATACAGCGCCATGTCGGCCATCTTGAGCAGCTGGTCGCTGTCGGCCATGTCGGCGGAGGCCAGCGCGACGCCGACGCTGGCGCCGATCACGGCCTTGTGCCCATTCAGCTCGTACGGCTCCGAAAGCGTCCTGACGATCCGCTGGGCAAGCGCCCCAGCGTCCTCCGCCCGGCCGAGCGGGGCCTGGATGACGGCGAACTCGTCGCCCCCAAGCCGGGCCGCGGTGTCGCAAGGGCGCAGGCAGCCGGCCAGCCGGCCCGCGACGGCGCGCAGCAGCGCGTCGCCGACCGGGTGGCCCAAGGTGTCGTTGACCTGCTTGAAGCGGTCGAGGTCGAGGCACAGCACCGCCAGGGCGGTCCCGCGCCGGACCTCCGCGAGGGCGCCCTCCATGCGCTGGGCGAAGAGCGCGCGGTTGGGCAGCCCGGTCAGGGTGTCATGCAGGGCGAGGCGGTGCGCTTCCTCGCGCGACCTTGCCAGGTCGGTCGTGATGCCCTGGGCGACCCTCACCGCGACCGCCGTGATCAGGACCAGCAGCATGGCACCGGCGAGGGCGGACGCCACGATCATCCGCTTCGCGCGTTTCGCGGTCTGCACCGCGCTGTCCCGGACGCGCTGCACCTCGTCGTGCAGCACGTCTCGCATGGTGTCCATCAACTCCTCGAAGCTCGTGAAGGACTGCCTGAAGGACTCGAAGTTGGCGGACCCGGCAACCGGGTCGGTCAGCGCCAGCTCCACCGCGTGACGCCCGGCGGGAGCGAACGTCGTGACAAGGCCGGCGAGCGTGACGTAGTTCCCATGCAGCGCCAGGGGCAGCGGAAGCGTCAGGTTCTCAGCGATGGAGAAGCGCAGGACATCGAGGTGGTGCTCCAGCTCGGAGCGGATGAAGTCGCCGCCTTCCTTGTTCGTCCCGATCGCGTTCTGCAAGGCGCGCAGCACGTCGGTGCGGACGTCGTCCATGAAGGTGTCGGCCTCCGTGTGGTTCCACAGGGCCTGTTCCAGCACCACCACATGCTTGCGGGCATCCAACTGGCGCTGGATGCCGAGCAGCCCGAAGCCGGCCAGCCCCGCGGCGATCAGGATGCTGAGCGCGCCCAGGGTGACCAACACGCTGCGGATGGACAAGACGGCCTGCCTCACCGGTTGCGTTCCTTTTCCAAACCCGATGTCCCGTCGAAATGATTGCCTCAGGACCTGGACCCGCAGAATGGCACGGATGGGTTAAGATCCCCTTTATGCCACAGGGACCTTGCGCCGCCGTGCCAGGAAAAGCTTGGCCGGGTTCCGGGATGCCGGGCCGAAGCGGCGAGCGGCGGTTAGGGATTGCCGGCGACGGCCGGCTCGGGCTTCACGGGCGCCCGCAGCCCGTACGCCACCGGCAGCGCCGCCGCGCAAAGCGCCGCCATGACCCAAAAGGCGGAGGCGCCGAGGCCGTCATACAGCGGGCCGCTGGCGAACGTCAGCGCCGTGGACGCCGCGCCCACTGCGACGGTGCCGTAGAAGGCCTGCGCCGTGGCGGACAGCTGCACCGGCACGACGCGGGCGATCACGCGCATGCAGGCCAGGTGCAGCAGGGCGAAGGT
>CAXSEX010000278.1:0-6463 GCA_964236415.1 uncultured Acetobacteraceae bacterium
TGCTGTTGGCGTCGAAGCGTGACCTGATTGTCAACTATACCCTTCAAGACGTTTTCATTCCCCTGGACGCAGCCTGGCGCACCCTGCAAGGCCAGTGGCCCCACACGGATTTCTACACCCCGCTTGGGTTGGCCTATTTCTGGCAGCATGGCGCGGCTGCGTGGCTTTGGGGGCTGGATAGCCGTGTCGTGAGCCGGGCCGATCTCGTCGCCTTGCCGTTTGTGCTCGTTCCGGCACTCATGTTTTCATGGCGGCGACTCAATGCGTTCTCGACGATCTTGCTGACCGTGTTCCTGACGGTCCTGGTCATGTCGCCGATCCCGCTTGATGGGCCGGAACGCTTCATCGCCTACTTGGCGAATTACAACAGGCTCGGGGCTGCGCTGTGCGCCGTCACGGCGTTGTGGGCGCTTGGCGTGCCGCGTGGCCGCTCGGCAGCCTGGGGTTTCGCCGATGCCGTCGCAGCCGGCCTCGTGCTGCTCACCCTCGCGTTCCTGAAGATCACCTTCTTTGCCCTGGCAGTGGCCATCGTGATGACCGGATGCGTGGTGACACCGGGCGCGTGGCGGACGGCCCTTGCCGCGGCGGCGGTTCTGGCCATGGGTGCCGTTGCGCTGGAACTGGCCCACCCCGGCCTGCTCGCCGGCTATGCGGCGGACCTGCGCCGGGCACGCAGCGCAAACGTGACGGTGTTCCGCAACTTCCACGTTTGGAGGGCGGTCCATATGAACCTGCTGCAGGTTGGCCTGATCCTTGGCATGGGCGCGGCGGTGGCCTGGATCGCACCCCGGCAACGCTGGGCCGTGGCGGGCTTTGCCGGCATTGCCGTGGGATGCGTGCTGATATCCACCCAGAACTTTGACGGCTTTTCCGCCCCGCTTATCATCTTGATCATGCTTCTGGCCACGCGCCTGCAAGCCGGTGCCGCGATGGAGGCTGGTGCTCCCGCGCCCACGCCGCGACTCGCCACGGCCGGGTTGTTCGCTGTCCTGATGGCGACCCTGCCGTTCCTGCTCACCCATGGGACCGGCTTGCTCAACTTGGCCCGGCTCAACCGGTCGCAAGGCATCGCTGTCGGCGAGGGGCGTGCGGAAACCTTCCGCGACATGGCTTGGCTGGGCAACCCGATCGACAACCTTTTCGTGCCGGAGGGCGTGGCAAACGAAAACGCCGTCAAATGGAAGCCGCAACTCCCCTTCGGCCTGACGAACGTCATCCTCACCGACGGTCTCGCGCTGCTTCAGCAGGAAACGCTTACGACTTTCAGGATCGCCAACCTTTCGTTCAGCAACCCGTTCCCGCCTGCCCTGCGCGCGCCGTCCCCGCGCGGGGTGGCGCTTTGGTGGGACGAGGATCGAACCTTTTCGGTCAAAAGCCTGTCCGCAGAAACAGTTCTGGGTGACGCGCAGGTCGTCATGGTGCCGAAGCTGTGGTTCTCGTACTACAACGTCACGGACCTGCTGTCCGTCGCGCAAAGCACCCTGGACAAGGACTTCACGCCGCGCCAAAGCAAGTACTGGACGGCATGGGTCAGGAAAGACGGGGCGTCCTGACCTGCAAGGCCCCCGACGTCAGGTATCGGCACCCCTTGCTGTCTCGCCCGCGGGGAGCGGCTGGGCGCGCAGGCCGGCGATCCGCACCCGCTCCCCATGCACGACCGAAAGGCCGCTCGCGGCGATGATGACCGCGCCCACCACCACCCAGCGGTCCGGGACGTTGCCGAACACGAGCAGGCCTAGCACGGATGACCAGATGAGCTGCGCGTAGCCCAGCGGCGCCAGCACCGTTGCCCGGGCATGGCGGTAGGCGAGCACCGCGAGCCACTGCCCCGTCGAGGCGATCACCCCCAAGGCCACGGACAGCCCAAGGAGCGGCCAGGTCATCGGCGCCAGGAAGAACGGCAGGATGGCCATCAGCAGCACGAACCCGGTCGCCGCGGTCCACAGCAGCGTCACGCCGGGGCGGTCGATGACCGCCAGCTTGCGCGTGGCCAGCATGGCGACCGACCAGCACAGCGAGGACAGCAGCACCAGCAGGGCCGCCGGCTGTAGGCCGTGCGCGCCGGGGCGGACCACGACCAGCATGCCCCCGAAGCCCACGAGAACGGCGATCCAGCCCTGCAGGCGCACCACCTCGCCCAGCACCGGCACCGCAAGTGCCGTGATCAGCAGGGGCGTGATGAAGTTGATCGCGGTGGCCTCGGCGATCGGCAGCTGCGCGAGGGACAGGATGAAGCACAGGGCGCTGCACACCACGCTGACGCCGCGCAGGAGCTGCAGCATCGGCCGGCGGCTGCGCATGGAGGTGCGGCGGCTGCGGAGCAGGGGGCTTGCGGCCATGGCCACGAACACGGCGTAGCGGATGGCGGCGAGCTGCACCGTGGGCACGCTCTCCGTGATGTACTTGGCCATCGCGTCCGACAGCGAGAACAGGAGCGTGGCGCCCAGCATGAGCGCGCCGCCGCGCAGGAAGTCGTCGGCCGTTGGGCGGCGGCTCGGGCCTGCCGCGCGGGGCGGCCTTTCACGGGGGGTGTGTGCCGCGGCGGGTTCTGCTGCTGCGGGCGCGGCTTGAGGCTGCGGCGGCGGCTGAAGGGCGGGCGCTCCATCATCCCGGCTGACCCGCACATGGCCCCGAACAGCCGACATGGAACGCCCCTCGTGCAACATCCTCGGGGACCGTGTAGGTCTTTGGGGGCGGAAGGTCCAGGACTCTCGATTTGAAATCGAACCATTATGGGGCGCGTGGCGACCGCCCTACGCCGCGGCGCAGGTGCCGATCCACCTGCGCGTGCAGCAGCTGCACAAGCTCGGGCTGCATGAATCCGTAGCTGTCAGGAATGTCTAGACAGATCACCCGGGCGTCCTTGAGGTGCCGCTTGAACCGGCTTGCCAGCTTGCTTCGGTGGGCTTTCTCCATGACGAACACGATGTCGGCCCATTCGAGCAGTTCCGGCGTGCATGGGACGTCGGCATCGTTGCCCAAGCCTGCGGACATCGCCTCGATGCCGGCCTGGGCTGAAAAGACCTGCTCTGCGGTGGGGCTGCGCAGCCGGTTCCGGCCGCACAGGAACAAGACGCGCTTCATGAGGGCGCCGCCTCAAAGGCGCCGGCTGCTCAGGGACACCGCGACGAGCATCGCCGCCAAGACCAGGAAGGCAGCCGGCAGGCTCGTCAGGTGGGCGACGAAGCCGATGCCCGCCGGGCCGGCCAGGATGCCGGCATAGCCGAGGGTGGTGATCGCGGGCACCGCCACGTTCTCCGGCATCACGTCCTGCCGCCCGACGGCGCTGAACAGGACCGGGACGATGTTCGCGCAGCCGACGCCGACCAGGGCATAGCCTCCCAGCGTCGCCTCCCAGAACGGCACCGCCACGGTGACGACGAAGCCGGCGGCGGCACATAGGCCGCCGAGCAGCACCACCCTTTTCTGGCCCAGCCGGTCCACGATGCGGTCGCCGGCGAGCCGGCCCACCGTCATCGTCGCGGCGAAGGCGGCATAGCCAAGCCCGGCATAGGAGGCGCCCATGTTCCGCACGGAGGTCAGGAACACGGCGCTCCAATCGAGGATCGCGCCCTCGGCCAGGAACAGCACGAAGCACAGGGCGCCGAGCAGCAGCACGATCCCGCGCGGCAACGCGAAGGCCGGCCCCTCGTTCCGGGCGCCGTAGGGCAGGAGGTGCCTGGCCGAGGCGGCGAGCGCCGCGGCGATGCCGAGCGACACGCACAGCACCGCCGCAGAGGGCGAGGCGCCGGCGCTCAGCAGGAGCGCCATCCCGCCGGCGCCGGCGATGCCGCCGAGGCTGAACAGGCCATGGAAGCCCGACATCATCGAGCGCCCGCTGGCGCGCTCCACGATGATGGCCTGGATGTTGATCGTGACATCCATGGCGCCGACGCCCGCGCCGAACAGCATCAGCGCCGCCACGAGCAGCGGCAGCGCCGATACGGCCGCCAGGACGGGCAGCACGGCGGCCATGACGAGGGCGGCGGCGATCATAACCCGGCGGCAGCCGAACCGGGCGGCGCACGCGCCGGCGATGGGCATGGTGGCGATGGAGCCGATGCCCAGGCACAGCAGCAGCAGCCCGAGCGCGCCGTCGCTGATGTCGGCACGCGCCTTGGCGAAGGGCACCAGCGCCGCCCATGCCGAGTTCCCGAAGCCCGTGATGAAGAAGACGACGCGCGTGGCGCGCTGCTCGGCGACGCCGGGAGGATGCTGCGAAAGGGTGCCGGAGGTCGCCATCAGATCCTGTGTCCCGCCGTGTTCGCCGTTGGAAGGGCCGTGGTAATGCCCCGTCCTACGGCATGTCCAGGAACCGGCCGATCCAGCGCCCCACCCGGGCGCAGTCGTCGGGTAGGCCGTGGGACGCGATGGCAGGGTCGGCCAAAGGGCCGTAGCAGTCCCGCTCCGCCTCGATCAGCGCCGTGGAGAAGGCGGCATCGAACTCCGGATGGAACTGGAAGGAGACCGCATCGCCGTAGTCCAGCCCGGCATAGGGCGTGAACGCGCTGCAAAGGGTCACGCGGGCGCCGGGCGGGCAGGCGACCACCTGGTCCTGGTGCGAGGCCGGCGCATCGACGTGCGGCGCGTCGTCCATCCAGCGCGCGCGGTGCCGCACATGGTAGCGGTGCAGCCCGACGCCCCACCCGCTCGGCGACTTGACCACCCGGCCCCCGAACGCTTCCGCCATCGCCTGATGGCCGAAGCAGAGGCCGACCAGCTTCGCGCGCCCCCGGGCCTCCCGCAGGAAGCCGATCAGCCCGGCGATCCAGGGCAGGTCCTCGTACACCCCCGCCGGCGAGCCGGTCAGCACATAGGCGTCGCAGGCCGCGGGGCTGGCCGGCAGCGCGCCGCCCATCGCGTCATACAGGGTGGCGTCCCGCCCCGGGCCGAGCAGCCGCCGCACCATGGCGCCGTAGCTGCCGTGGGGACGCAGCGACTCCGGCGGGGCGCCGCATTGGAGGATGCCGACCGTCATGTGCCCATCCCTCGGCGGCGTCAGAACGCCAGCTTGCTCCGCTGCCGCCCGTCCGCGTCGAAGTTCTCCGGCCGCAGCCAGGCGTCATAGCCGGCCTTGAGGCGCGGCCAGTTCCCGTCGGTCATGGCGAACCAGGCCGTGTCGCGGTTGCGGCCCTTCTGCACCATGTGCTGGCGGAACACGCCCTCGGGGCTGAAGCCGAAGCGCACGGCGGCGCGCTTCGACGGCTCGTTCAGGTTGTTGCACTTCCACTCGAACCGCCGGTAGCCCAGCGCGTCGAACACGTGGGCGGCGGACAGGAACAGCGCCTCCGTCGCGACGCGGCTGCGGGCGATGGCCGGCCCCCACAGGATGCCACCGATCTCGACCACCCCATGCGCCGGGTCGATCCGCATCAGGGCTTGGCGGCCCTCTGCCCGCCCGGTCCGCTTGTCGATGGCGGCGAAAAACAGCGGGTCGGCGGAGGCGGCAGCCTTGTCAAGCCACGGCTGGAACGCCGCGGCATCGGCCGGCGGCTCCTCGAACAGGTAGCGGAAGCGGTCGTCCCCGCCGGGCTGCTGGGCGGAGGCCAGCAGGTCCGCCCCGTGCCGGCCCGGGTCGAGCGGCTCCAGCCGGGCGTAACGTCCGTCCAGGGACACGCGCTCCGGGCGCGGCGCGCCTGTCCAGTGGGCAAGGTCCATCGTCCGCTCACGCCGCCGCGGACAGGGCGCCGTCCAGCTTGGCGAACAGCCCGATGTTCGCGTCGCCCCATTCCTTGAGCGCCACAAGCACCGGCTCCATGCTGCGGCCCAGGGGCGACAGGCTGTACTCCACCTTGGGCGGCACCTCGGCATACACCTGGCGCCGGATCAGCCCGTCCGCTTCCAGCTCGCGCAACTGGTTGGTCAGCATGCGCTGCGTGACGCCCGGCACGCGCCGGCGGATCTCGTTGAAGCGCAGGGTGCCATGCCGGAGCTGGAACAGGATCACGCATTTCCATTTGCCGTCGATCAGGCTGACCGCGGCCTCCACCGAGCAGCCGGGGCTGCAATCAAGGCGGGTATGGCGGGCCTGAGCCATGACGGTATCCTTTCATGCACTACGGGCGGTGCTTGTGCGTACTTCCGACGCAGGCAGGTAATCATCACCTCCCGCCCATGCAACAGCGAGGTGAAATCATGCGTGCCATCGGATACCAGCAGCCCGGCGAGGTCAGCCGCGTCGACGCCCTGTTGGACATCGATCTCCCGACGCCCACGCCCACTGGCCGGGACATCCTGGTTGAGGTCCGGGCCGTGTCGGTCAACCCGGTGGACACCAAGGTGCGGCAAGGAAATGCGCCCGAACCCGGCGCTTGGAAGGTGCTCGGCTGGGACGCGGCCGGGGTCGTCACCGCTGCCGGGCCGGAGGCGACCCTGTTCCGCCCCGGCGACGAGGTGTTCTACGCCGGCGCCATCAACCGGCCCGGCGCCAACAGCGAATACCACCTGGTGGACGAGCGCATCG
>CAXSEX010000279.1:0-6463 GCA_964236415.1 uncultured Acetobacteraceae bacterium
GGGCGCGAACATCACCGAGGTGTGGAACTGCGTGATGACGAAGCTCGCGCCGATGGCGCCGATGGCCAGGCGGAACACCAGGAAGCTCTCGTACGAGGTCGCGAACGCGATGCCCATCACCGGGATGGCGCCCAGCACCAGGAGGGCGGTGTAGGCGATGCGCGGCCCCCACTTGTCGCACATCGGCCCGATGGCCATGCGCACCAGGATGGTGACGCCGACCGCGGCGATGTTGATGTTGGCGATCTGGTCGGCGGTCAGGTGGAACTCGCCCTTGATCACCGGCATCAGCGGCGCCACGGCGAACCAGGCGAAGAAGCAGACGAAGAACGCCATCCAGCTCAGGTGGAAGGCGCGCATCTGCGGGGTCGAGAAGCTGAAAAGGTCAATCCTCGTGGCCTTTTGAGAGATCATGGGTCCTGTTCCGAATGAAGACGTGAGGCAGGAGCTGTGACGCCCAGGCGATGCCCCGGCTTGCGGCCGGGGCATCGGCCTGGAAGCAGGTCAGGCGAACGGCATCAGGCGGCGACGCCGAGCTTCGCGGCGATGGCCAGCAGCAGCTCATGGTTCGACCGCATCATCTCGGCGTTCGACTTCAGCAGCCGGCTGTTGGACTCAAGCAGGGCGTGGTTGGATTGCAGCGCCTCGGCGTTGCCGGCCACGGTTGAGGCATTCGACGCGAGCACGGCGTGGTTGCGCGCCATCGCCTCGGCGTTCGCGGCCAGCGTCTTGGCATTCGCGTCCAGCTGGCCCTTGTTGCCCTCAAGCAACCCATGGTTCGACGTGAGCGTGTCGCTGTTGGCCGCCACGACCGCGCGGTTGTCCGCAAGCACCGTGGCGTTCCGGGCTAGCACCTCGCTGTTGGCGCCGATCCGTTCCGAGTTCTGCGCGAGCGCCTTCCGGTTGCCCTCGACCACGGCCGCATTGCCCTTGATGGCCGCCGAGTTGCCGGCGAGCATGTCGCGGTTCTCCGCAACCGTCGCCCGGTTCGACTCAAGCAGCGCGTGGTTGGACGCAAGCTGCGTGGCGTTCGCCGAGAGCGTCTTGTGATTCCCGGCAAGGGTGCTGTTGTTGCCCGCCACGATGTCGTGGTTGGCTTCCAGCAACTCGTAGTTGCTCTTCAACCTTGCAGCGTTTGATTGCAGCAAGGTGTTGTTCTTGATCAGCAGGGAGTTCGTCTCAATCGTCGTCTCGGTCAAATTGACCTCCAAAGGGCTGCCCCGGATTGGCCGGGGCGGGAGGCACAAGCTGGCCACAACGTTGTGGACATGACGCGCAGTGCGTTCGCGTGAGTCGGGACACTTCAATGTGTCGGCGGCACTGGCATGCACGCGGCGTGCCAAACAACGCCGGCTGGTGTGGAACTTGCGTTGCGACGGGCAGGCCGCCGCTGGAGGATCACCCGCACATGACGTCTGCTTTGCTGTCCCTGAGCGCCGCGCCCGGCGCGCCGCCGCTCTCCGACGACCTCGATGCCGTGGGAGTCGAGGTGCTGCAATCCGGCGAATGCACAACGTTGTTGCAGGACGTGGTTAAAACATCGCCTGACCTGGTCGTCATCTACGAGGAACACCCGGAGTCTGCACTCTTTTCAAGCACGATGGCGGTGAACGCCGCGGCGCCCCGGCCGGTGATCGTGTTCACCACCGACCCGGACGCGGAGAAGATCACGCTCGCGACCCGCTCCTGCGTCCATGCCTACATCGTCAACGGATACAGCCAGAGCCGGCTGCGTTCGGTGATCCACCTGGCCCAGGCGCGCTTCCACCATGATCAGCTCCTCCGCAAGGAGCTGAGCGAGGTGAACCAGCGCTTTGCCGAGCGGAAGCTGGTTGACCGTGCCAAAGGCATCCTGATGGGCGCGCGCCAACTGCGCGAGGAGGAGGCGTTCCGGGCTTTGCGCAGCACGGCGATGCACACGAAGCAGCGCATCGGCCAGGTGTCGCAGCGGGTCATCGACTCCGCCCGCTATGCGGAGGCGATCAACCGCGCGGGCCAGCTCCGCATGCTGTCGCAGCGCCTGGTGAAGCTTTATGCGCTGACTTGCGCGGGCATTCGCCCGGAGGAGACGCGGAAGCTGTTCGCCGCCTCGCTCGGCCACGTCGATGGCAATCTGGAAACTCTGGGGCGCAGCCTGTCCAAGCCGACTTTCGGCGACCTGCTCGACGCCGTGCTGGCCCCGTGGGCGGAGTTGCGCCAGGCCCTCGGCACGGCGCCGCGGGCCGGGCGGCTGGCGGAGGTGGACCGGCTGGCGGAGCAGGTGCTGCTGCGGGCGGAACAGTTGACGGCCAACCTGGAGATCGCCGGGTTCGCGGCGGCGCTGCGCGTCATCAACGTCGCGGGCCGGCAGCGCATGCTGTCCCAGCGGGTGGCCAAGGCGGCGCTCTTGGGCGCGTTGCTCGGCGGCGCCGCGGGCGGTGCCGCGCGGGCCAGCCTGGAAGCGGCCATAGCCGAACTGGTTGAGGGCTTCGCCTACCTCGAAACGCTGCCGCTGAGCAACGCGGAGATCGGCCGGGAGGTCAGCCGGGCGGCCCAGGCCTGGGCGGGCCTCCAGGCCGCGCTGCCGCAGGCCGGCGCCGCGGCCGGCCAGGACGGCATCGCAGGCTTCAGCGAAACCCTGCTCGCCAGCATCGACCGTCTCACGGAGCACCTCGAACGCGGGATGCAGGCAATGGTGCGCTGAATGGCGCCCCCGCCTTGCATCAAGCCAGTCGCGCCAGCCGCTCGAACAGCAGGTCGAAGAAGCCGTCGGCGTCCGCCCGGTTGAGCCAGTTGGCGTTGGCCGGGCGGTCCGTGACGCCGAACCAGTCGGCCACGGTCATGCCAAGGGTCAAGGGGCTTGCGGTTTCCACCGCCACGTTGACCGGCCGCCCGGTGAACAGGCTTGGCCGCAGCAGGTGCGCCACCACGCAAGGGTCGTGCATCGGATCGCCCTGCCCCCCGTGCAGCGCCGCGCCGTCCGCGCCGGAGAACAGCGCCGCCACCGCCCGCGCCGCCGCCGTGTCGATCCGCCGCAGCCGGCCGAGCCGCACATCGTTCAACCGGACCTGGTGGGTGAGGTCGAGCGGCAGCAAGGTCAACGGGATGCCGCTGTCCAGCACCACCCGCGCCGCGTCGGGATCGGCATGGACGTTGTACTCGGCGGCCGGGGTGACATTGCCGCCCTCGCTGCGCGCGCCGGCCATCCACATCACCGCGGCGATGCGTGGGCCGATGTCGGGCGCCTTGACCAGCGCCATCGCCAGGTTGGTCGCGGGACCGAGCAGGCACAAGGTGATTTCCCCGGGCTGCCCCGCGCGCAGCATCTCGATCAGGTAATCCACCCCATGCTCCGGCCGCAGCAGGGCCTGCGGCGGCGGCAGGTCGAGGCCGTGCAGGCCGGTGCCGCCATGCACGTGCTCGGCGGTGATGGGCGGGCGCACCAGCGGGCGGGCGCACCCGGCATAAACCGGGATGTCCGGGCGACCGCCCAGTTCCAGCAGGCGGCGCGCGTTGCTTTCCGTGCGGGCGAGCGGCACGTTCCCGGCCACCGCGACCACCCCGAGCAGCTCAAGCTCACCCGGCGCCGCCAAGGCCAGCAGGATGGCGACAGCGTCGTCCCGCCCGGGATCGGTGTCGATGATGATCTTGCGGGCCATGCCCTATGCCCGCAAGCGTTGGGCGGCGAGCGCCACGCAGGCCTCGAACACCTCCAGCGAGTCGAAGGGCCGGTCCCGCCCATCCTGCGGCAGGACGACCGGGTGGCCACCGCCCTGCACCGCCGCGCCCTGGATCATCAGGTTGTCCGGCAAGCCGAAGCCCTCGACACTCAGGCCGGGCAGCGGGTCGGGCCGGGCCGCAACCTGCCGGCGGCAGCGTTCGTCGAACGGGGTGGCGCTGTTGGAATAGCCGAACACCGGGCGTCCGCGGCCGAGGAACCAGCCGACCTCGACCAAGGTGCCGCTGTCGGCGGAGGCGCCGCGGAACGGCGTGAGGTTGGCGATCACCACATCGCACGCCTCCATCATCGCGATGTCCTTGCGATAGATGGCGGCCCAGGCGTCCTCGTCGCCCATGGCCTGCAGGCTGGCCACGTCCTCGTTCAACGGCGACAGGCCCTCGATGCCGTGACGCGCGCAGAGTTCGGCCTTGCGGTGGGCGTGGCCGGCAGCGTCGGGCAGGAACACGTCCGGGCCGGCAAGGTAGGCTGTCACCATGGTTGGAGCGTCCTATGCAGTTCCGCGGACCGGCGAGCGCCACGGCAGCATAGGACGTGTCCGACGTGCGCTTTGCAACCCAACGCGAAGGAAACCGTGGCGGCTGCCGCCTGCGGGCCGTCGCAGGCTGGCCATCACCGGCAGGCGGAGGGCCTCATAGGCCGAACTGCCGCAGCACGGCTGGGATGCCGCGTCCGACCTGGCGGACATCCTCGAACAGCGTCGCAACCTCGAAGGCCATGAGGAACGCCGCGCCGTAGGCCAGGCCCGGCCGCTGCTGCTCCCACGCAATCGCCCGGCGCGCCAGCGCGCGCGGCCCGAACCGCCCGAACATGAACACGAGGCCCACGCCGAGCGCCGCCCCGGCCACGACGTCGCTAAGGTAATGCAGGCCGAGATAGACCCGCGGCAGCACGCCGAACAGGGCGCTGCACGCCGCAAGCAGGCCGAGCCACCGCGACTGCCGCCAGACGACCGCGGCCAGCGCGAAGAACAGCGCCGCGTGGTCGCTGGGAAATGAGCCCCAATGGCTTGCAAGCGCCGGGTCGATGCCGGGGAGCGGATGGAACCCGCTGTCCCAGGCGTGCATCGGCCGCAGCCGCATCGGCAGCGAGATCTGCAGCAGCCGGCTTGCCACCGCCGATACCAGGACCGCGCCGGACCCGAGCAGCAGCCGCGTCCGCGACTCCGCAGTGGTGTCGCTGAACCAGCAGTAACAGACCAGGGCCACCATCAGCGCGCCGGTCAGGAGATCGGTCTGGCCTGCGATGTACACCGCATGGTTGATGACCTCGTTGCGCGACGCCCAGTGACTAACTGCCGTTGAAACGTATTCATCGGCCTGCCGCGGCAGCGCGAAGTGGTCGGCGACGACCTGCCAGCACAGCAGCCCGCCCAGCAAGCCGGCGCCGGCCCACGCGCGAACGCAACGGCTCTTGGATGCCAAGCCCGCCGTGCGCGCGCGTCCGATCCCGTGGATGATGTCGGACGCCGTGAGGACCGGCGACGCACTCTGGATGAAATGTGGAGCCTTTGCCTCAAACGATCGAGCCATCAACGCCCCGTTATGTGACTGTTCGATGACAATACAGTTCACAAGTCATTCCACGTCATGAACATTACGATCCATGGCAGATGTGGGAAGCGCTGGCGCGGCTGCGTCCCGCCCGCAAGCCGGGCAGAGCGCCCGCGCCCGGCGCCTGGCTTTGCCCGAACGGCTGGGGGGAGATCAGGGCCGCGGCGCGCCTTCCTGCCGCATTGGATCGGCCTTGGCGAACGCTTCCTGCGCCTCGCAGAGCGCCGCGATGCGGTTGATCGTCGGCGTGTCCGCGACCTCGATCTTGAACACGCGGGTCACGACGATGATGCTCATGAGCACGATGTCGGCCGTGGTCACCGCGTCGCCGTGGCAGAACCGGCCGGTTTGGCCATCCGACGCAAGCCGCTGCTCCACGGCGCGCAGCCCGGTCGAGAACCACTGGGTCTGCCACGCGCGCCAGGCCGCGTCGTCGAAGCCGTGGTCCGCAAGGTAGCGCTTGATCCGCGGCGTGATCAGCGGGTGGGTGTCGGTCGCCAGCATCGCCGCAATGGAACGGACCCGCGCGCGCCCGTGCGGGTCGGCTGGCAGCAAGGGCGGGTTCGGCGCGATCTCGTCGAGGTATTCGAGGATCGCCGAGGATTGGGTCAGCGGCGGAAAGCCCGGTTCGACCAAGGCGGGAATCGCGCCGAGCGGGTTGATCTCAAGGAACGCCTCGCCGCGCTGCTCCCCCGCATCGACGTTGACGAAGCGTTCCTGCGCGGCCAGCCCCTTGAGGTTGAGCGCGACCCGCACGCGGTAGGTCGCCGAGGTGCGCCAGAAGGCAAAAAGCTCGAAACGCGGCTGGTCGGGCATGGGGGTCTCCGAGAGGGGCTGGTTGTCCAACGGATCGGACAGGCCATGGGGTGCGCCGTGGTTGGCATGACATTTGCTTACACAATCCCGTGCGGTCGCGGTTTTGTGTGGTCGCACCAGCCGGGTGGCCGGTCAACAACGCGCGGAGGCGCACGATGACATCGAACAGCGGCGAAGTCCCGACCCTCCTCATCACCGGCGCCCATCCGAAGCTCTACAACCACGACCTCGCGCCCACCGCGCCCGAGGGGCGGACCTGGGGCGTGTTCAGCCTGTTCGCCATGTGGATGTCCGACGTTCACTCGGTAGGCGGCTACACCTTTGCGGCCAGCCTGTTCTTCCTGGGCCTCACGGGCTGGCAGGTGCTCATCTCCAT
>CAXSEX010000280.1:0-6404 GCA_964236415.1 uncultured Acetobacteraceae bacterium
ACACACCGCGTCAGCGTGCCAGATGATCGACGCTATCCCAAGTTAGAACTCTCAAGCCCGCCTCCGCCGCCGGCCAGCGGGGTTGAGCAATACCTCGTCGAGAACATAACAACCGGCGTGGTGGATTGGCAGAATGGCCAGGCCTATGCCGGCCCCGTGGCGAACGTGCAGAACCAGTTCCTTGATATCACCACGGACAACCTGAACATCACCGCAACCAAGCCGAACAACTTCATCCACACCGGTTCCGGCAACGACGTGATTGACATCAGCTTGTTCGGGCCAAGCGGCGGGGGTACCAACGTCGTGGATGGCGGCGGCGGCTCCAACTTCGTGGTTATCAGCAGGTTCGGCAACAGCGTCGATACGGTCTTCATCGACACTCGCGCGGCCACTGCCGATACTTGGACCACGGTGTCGTACTCCCACAAAGGCGATGCCGTCACGATCTACGGCGTGTCGCCATCGGCTGCATTGGACTGGGAGGATGGCCAGGGCGCGGCCGGGTTCACCGGATTGACGCTGCACGCGATTGCGCCGGGCAAGCCGATTGCCTCGCTCACCCTGGCATCCAACTATTTCAATCACAGCAAGACGGACCTCAGCAATGGGCGCTTGGCGGTGTCGTTCGGCAACGACCCCGCCAGCGGAAGCAGCTACCTGCACATCGAGCAGACAGCCGACTGACCGTCAGGCCCGGGTGATCACCGCTTGTGGTGCACCGCCCCTTGCCCGATCACCGGCGTCGGAATGCCCTCCATCCGCGCCTTGAGCTGCAGCGCGACGTAAAGCGAGTAGTGCCGCGACTGGTGCAGGTTGCCGCCGTGGAACCATAGGCCGGGCTGCGCGGTCGGCTTCCACATGTTGCGTAGCTCGCCCTCCCACGGCCCAGGGTCCTTGGTGGTGCCGGACCCCAGGCCCCAGCACTTGCCAACCCGGTCCGCCACCTCGGGCGACACGAGCCTCGCCACCCAGCCGTTCATCGAGCCGTAGCCCGTGGCATACACGATCAGGTCCGCCGGCAGCTCGCTGCCGTCGCTGAGCCGGACCCCATGCTCGGTGATCTCCGCCACATCGACGCCGCTGCGCAGCTTGATGCGCCCGTCCGCCACCATCTCCGACGCGCCCACGTCGATGTAGTAGCCGGAACCGCGGCGCAGGTACTTCATGAACAGGCCGGAGCCGTCATCGCCCCAGTCCAGCATGAACCCGGCCTTTTCCAGCTGCGCGTAGAACGGCGCGTCCTGCTCGGCGATCTTCTGGTACGCCGGGGTCTGGAACTCGTGCATGATGCGGTACGGGATGGAGGCGAACACCATGTCCGCCTTGTCCGTCGTCATGCCGGAGGCCACGGCCTCCTCCGAGTACAGGCTGCCCAGCCCGTGCTGCATCAGTGAGTCGGACTTCACGATGTGGGTGGAGGACCGCTGCACCATGGTGACGTCGGCGCCGTTCTCCCAAAGGTCGGCGCAGATGTCGTGCGACGAGTTGTTGGAGCCGATCACGACGCACCGCTTGCCCGCCCACTCCGCACCGCCGGGGTGGCGGCTGCTGTGGTGCTGCGTGCCCCGGAAGCGGTCCATGCCGCGATAGTCCGGCAGGTTCGGCACGCCGGACACGCCGGTCGCCATGACCAGGTGCTTCGGGCGCAGCGTGACCGGCTGGCCGTCGCGGACCACCTCGACCACCCATTCGCCAGCGGCTTCGTCGTAGCGCGCGCTGCTGGCCTCGGTGCGCGTCCAGTAGTTCAGCTCCATGACCTTGGCGTACATCTCAAGCCAGTCGCCGATCTTGTCCTTGGGCGCGAACACCGGCCAATGGTCGGGGAACGGCAGGTAGGGCAGGTGATCGTACCACACCGGGTCATGCAGGCAGAGCGACTTGTAGCGGTTGCGCCAGGCGTCGCCGGGCCGGTCGTTCTTGTCGATGATGATGGCGGGCACGCCGAGCCGCCGGAGGCGCGCGCCCAGGCCGATGCCGCCCTGACCCCCGCCAACCACCAGGACGTAGGGCTGCACGGTGGTGCCCAACTCGGCTACTTCCCTCGCCCGGCGCTCCGCCCAGCTTTGGCGGCCCAGGGTGCTGCCGTGCTCGGCGCCCATCTCCCGGGTGGGGCCCCGGCGCTCCTCGTGGCCCTTCAGCTCGGTGATCGCGGTCAGCAGCGTCCAGCACTTGCCGTCTTTCAGCCGCAGGTGCCCGCGCCCGCGGGCCACCGCCGTCTCGAAGCTGATCCAGGCTTCGATCACGCCGTCGGCGCTGCTCGCCTCGCCCTCGACCGCCCAATGGCCCGGCCGGGTGCGCGGCAGCGATTCCCGCAGGGCGGCGGCGATGGCGTCCCGCCCCTCGAAGGTCACGATGTTCCAGCTGAAGGCCACGAGGTCCCGCCAGAAGCAGGTCTCGGCGAACTGCCCGGCGGCCTCCTCCGCGTCGCCGCGCGACAAGGCATCCGCGAACCCCGACACCCAGAGCGCCGCCTTCTGCGACGCCGATTGATCCAGCATGAACCGCATCCCCCCATTCGCATTCGTGTTGCGGGCAGGCTATCGAGGGCACCGTTCGCCCGTCAACGAAGGATCGCACCCCATGGCAACATACCCAGACCTGGCCAACAAGGCCGTGCTCGTCACCGGCGGCGCGTCCGGGATCGGGGAGGCCATCGTCCGGCGCTTCGCGGCCCAGGGATCGCAGGTCGGCTTCCTCGACATCAAGGACGAGGAGGGCCGCGCCCTGGCCGAGGAACTGGGACCGAAGGTGCGCTACGCCCACGCCGACCTGACCGACATCGCCGCCCTGCGCGCCGCCATCGCCGGGCTGCGCGACGCGATGGGGCCGGTCACCGTGCTGGTGAACAACGCCGCCCACGACGAGCGCCACCGCACGGAGGACGTGACCCCCGAGTACTGGGACAACCGCGTGGCGGTGAACCTGCGCCACCAGTTCTTCGCGGCGCAGGCCGTGCTGCCCGACATGAAGGCGGCGGGCGGCGGCGCCATCATCAACTTCGGCTCGGTCTCCTGGATGGCCGGCCAGGGCGGCATGGCGGCGTACACCGCCTGCAAGAGCGCCGTGCTCGGCCTCACCCGGTCGCTTGCCCGGGACTTCGGGCCGGACAACATCCGGGTCAACGCCATCGCCCCCGGCTGGATCATGACCCGGCGGCAGAAGGAACTGTGGCTCACCCCGGACGGCGAGCGGGAGCTGATGGACCGCCAATGCCTCAAGCGCCAGCTCCAGCCGGACGAGATCGCCCGCGTGACGCTGTTCCTCGCGTCGGAGGAAGCGTCGGCCTGCACCAACCAGCATTACGTGGTGGACGGCGGCTGGGTGTAATAGATGATGCCTCAGTTCAGGATCAGCGTTCCAACAATGACCACCGCCAAACAGGTGCGACTCCCTGATGCTGTCGCACGCATCTACAAAGCCGTTGATGAACTTGAAGCGAAATATAAAGGCAGGAAGTTCACACCTGATGGCCACCTCATCGGATCAATCGGCGAGGTGATTGCTGCAGAAGCGCTGGGCCTAGAGCTTCATAAACACTCGCAACCGGGACACGATGCACAGGATGCGAACGGCCAGGTTCAGATCAAAATAACAGCCGGGAAATACGTGGCAATGCGTGCGACGTGCGAGCGACTTGTTGTGCTACGTATCGTTTCGCCGGAATGGGCTAAGATCGTCTATGACGGGGCGGGTCAGCCGGCCTGGGATGCTGCTGGTAGCATGGGAAAAAATGGCCAAAGAAAGGTTAGCCTCTCTCGGCTGCGCGCCATCGCTCCAGAATAAAGTTGAGCTACTATCGTGTGACGCGGCAGTTTCCTTTCTGCCACCGATGTTGCTAACGTGCCTGTGAGGGGCGGCTTAGACCCCAAGGAAACGTTTGCGGAGTGTCACCCATGAATCGTCGCCAGTTCAATGCGGGGCTTGCCGCGGCCGCCCTCGTCGCTGGGGTGTGCCCGGCCGCGGCGCAGCAGAAGAAGCTGCTCGCCTTTGTCGTCAACGTGTCGGCGGACTTCTGGACCATCGCCCGCCGGGGCATCGAGAAGGCGAACAAGGAGCATCCCGAATACGAGATGCAGATGATCATCCCCGCCCAGGCCAGCGCCGCCGACCAGCGCCGTATCCTGGACGAGCTGATCGCGCGGCAGGCCGCCGGCATCGCCATTTCCGCCATCAACCCGGCCAGTTCCACGGACGCGCTGAACCGCGCGGCGTCGCAGGCGGTGCTGTTCACCACGGACAGCGACGCGCCGGCCAGCAACCGCGTCGTGTATATCGGCACTGACAACGTCGATGCCGGCCGGATTGCGGGCGCCCAGATGAAGCAGGCGCTGCCCAAGGGGGGCAAGGCTATGCTGTTCGTCGGCACCATGGACGCGGACAACGCCCGCGAGCGGGTGCAGGGCATCCGCGAGGCGCTGGCCGGCGGCAACATCGAGATCATCGACGTCCGCACCGACGACAGCGACTTCGCCCGCGCCAAGCGCAACGCGGAGGACACGCTGTCCCGCTACGCCGACCTCGGCTTGATGGTGGGGCTGTGGGCCTACAACACGCCGCAGATCTACCAGGCTGTGAAGCAGGCCGGGCGCGAGAAGACCGTGCAGGTCGTGGGCTTCGACGAGGACGCGCTGACGCTCCGCGGCGTGGCCGACGGCACCGTCCACTCCACCGTGGTGCAGCAGCCGTTCGAGTTCGGCTACCAGTCCATGATGGGCATGGTCCGCTATCTCGGTGGCGACAAGTCGTGGATTCCCGCCAACAAGCAGATCATCGTGCCGACCCGCGTGATCGACAGCAGCAACGTGGCGGAGTTCCAGGGCTTCATGAAGCAGATCCTGCGCCCGAGTTGAGCGGGTGGGGAGTCCGCTTCTCGAACTCGACGGCATCAGCAAGAGCTACCCGGGCGTCAAGGCGCTGGACGGCGTGTCGCTCCGGCTCGGCCGGGGCGAGGTGCTTGGGCTGATCGGCGAGAACGGCGCCGGCAAGAGCACGCTGATGCGCGTGCTGGGCGGCGTCGTGCGGCCGGACGCCGGGCGCATCGGCCTGGGCGGACGCGACCGCACGCATTTGACGGTGGCGGAGGCGCAGGCGGAGGGCGTCGCCTTTGTGCACCAGGAGCTGTCGATGTTCGACAACCTGGACGCCGCCGCCAACGTGCTGATCGGGCGGGAAAGCCTGCGGGCCGGGCCGCTGCGGCTGGTGGACCGCCGGGCCTGCCGGGCGCGGGTGGCGCCTCTCTTGGAACGGCTGGGCGCGGATTTCGGGCCGGACGCCCCGGTGGCCCGGCTGTCCATCGCGCAGCGGCAGTTGGTGGAGATCGCCCGCGCGCTCTCGGTGGACGCCCGCATCATCATCCTGGACGAGCCGACCAGCAGCCTGACGCTGCAGGAAACCGACCGGCTGCTCGCCATCGTCGCGTCCCTGCGGAACGCGGGCACGGGCATCATCTACATCACGCACCGGCTGGGAGAGGTGGTGGCCTGCAGGTGGCCGGGGAACTGCCGCGGGAGGGCATCGAGCACGCGGCCATGACCCGGCTGATGATCGGGCGCGACCTGCAAGCCCTGTACAGCCCGCCCTCCGCGGCGCCGGGCGACGGCGGGCTTCAGGTGCAGGACCTGGTGACGGAGGCCTTCCCGGACCGCAGCGCCAGCCTGCACGCGCGGCCCGGCGAGATCCTGGGCCTCGCCGGGCTGGTCGGCTCCGGCCGCACCTCCTTGGCCCGCGCGGTGTTCGGCATCGAGCCGGCGCTTGGCGGCAGCATCCATCTGGACGGCAAGCCCGTGCGGATCGGATCGGCGCGGGACGCCATTGCGCGGGGGCTGTACTTGGTGCCGGAGGACCGTAAGCTCTCGGGCCTCGTGCTCGACATGTCCATCGCGCAGAACGTGACGCTGCCGGCGCTCGCCGGGCATTCGCGGATGGGGCTGATCAACCCGGCGTCCGAGATGCGGGCCGGGGAAGCGCAGCGGGCGGCGCTGCGGATCAAGGCGCCCCATGCCTCGGCGCACGCCATCACCCTGTCGGGCGGCAACCAGCAGAAGGTCGTGCTGGGGCGCTGGCTGTCGCTCGCGCCCCGCGCCATCGTGTTCGACGAGCCGACCCGGGGCGTCGATGTCGGCGCCAAGGGGGAGATCTACGCGCTGATGCGCGGGTTGGCCGACCGCGGCGTCGCGGTCCTGATGATCAGCAGCGACATGGAGGAAGTCATCGGCGTCAGCGACCAGGTGGCGGTGATGCACGAGGGCCGGGTGGCCGGCATCCTCGGGCGCGAGGAACTGAGCGAGGCCGCCGTGCTGCGCCTGGCCATTGGTCAGGCATCTTAGGCATGGGCAAGAAGGAGCTTGGCCTGCTGGTGCTGGTGCTGGTGATCGGCGCGATCACGACGGCGCTCAACCCGC
>CAXSEX010000281.1:0-1064 GCA_964236415.1 uncultured Acetobacteraceae bacterium
TGGTTCGGCCTCGCGAGCCACGGTGCCTCCCCTTCAACGGAACGCCAGGTGTTTCCAGGTGACCGAACCGCCATACGCCGGGCAACGGTGGAGCACGCCTTGGCCATGCTCGGTGCGGCGGTGAAAAGCCGGTAAGCTATCCCAGCACCACGCCCCGGATCGCCGACGCGGCCTCCATGACCTGCGGTGCCGTCACGTCGAGGTGCGTGCAGGCACGCGCCCGGTATTGGCCCATGACCGAGATCAACACCCCCGCCGCCCGCACCCGCGTCGCAAGCTCCTGCGCTGTCAGCCCCGCGCCCCGCGTGTCGAAGAACACCAGGTTGGTTTCCGGCAGCTCGACGGACAGGCCCTCGACTTGCGCCAGGCTGCGTGCCAGCACCCGGGCATTCTCATGGTCGTCTGCCAGCCGGTGCACGTTGTGGTCCAAGGCGTACAAGCACGCCGCCGCACAGATTCCGCCTTGCCGCAACGAGCCGCCCAGCCGCTGCTTCCAGCGCCAAGCCGCATCGATGAACTCGGCCGAGCCGGCCAGCACCGCCCCCAGCGGCGCGCCGAGGCCCTTGGTGAAATCAAGCCACACCGTGTCAAAGCCCGCCGCCATCTCCGCCGCAGGGACTCCAGCAGCCACCACCGCATTCATCAGCCGCGCGCCGTCCATGTGGGTGACCATCCCGTGCGCATGGGCCGTCGCCGCGACCTCGTTCAAGGTCGCCAAAGGCCAGATCGCGCCGCCGCCAAGGTTTGCGGTCTGCTCGACTTCCACCATGCGCTGCGTGGGCGAATAGCGGGATACCGGGCGGACCGCGGCAGCCAGAGCATCGGCCGAGAACACGCCGCGGTCCCCATCCAGCGGCGAAACCTGCACGCCGGCCAGCGCCCAAGGGGCACCGCCCTCCGATGTCGTGATATGCGCGGTGTGGTGCGCCAGGATCTCGTCGCCTGCCCGGCACTGGACCAGGATGGCGATCTCGTTGCACATGGTCCCGGACGGCAGGAACATCGCTGCCTCCTTGCCGAGCAACGCCGCCATGCGGTCGCACAGCGCCCAGACGGTGGGATCG
>CAXSEX010000281.1:1074-6394 GCA_964236415.1 uncultured Acetobacteraceae bacterium
CTGCTCGTCGCCGACCTCGGCCTCCATCATCGCCTGCTTCATCGCCAGGCTCGGCTTCGTCTGGGTGTCCGAGTACAGGTTGACCCGTACCGGAACCGTGTCATCGAACCGCGGCGGGGCGTAGGTCATGGAGATGGGTCCCTTTTCAGGATTTTGCCGTCACGGCGGCCGGGGTCACGGCAATAGTCGCGGCCGGCGCGCCATAGACCTCCCGTGCCCGCTTCAGGAAAGCGTTGACCATCAGCCGCACGGCATTGTTGAACACGACGCCGATAGCGGCTTGCAGCATACGGCTCCTGAACTCGAAATCGACGTAAAATTTGACGTTGCAGCCCTTCGGGTTCGGCTCGAACGTCCATTGGTTGTTCAAGTAGCGGAACGGCCCGTTCTCATACTTGACCTGGATCTGCCGCGGCCGATCAAGCTCGACCCGGCTGGTGAAGCTTTCGCGGAACGGCCCGAAGCCGATGGTGAGATCCGCCACAAGCTGCGTCTCGGTCTGGGATATCACCCGCGCGCCGGCGCACCAGGGCAGAAAGGTCGGGTACTTGCCGACATCTGCCACTAGATCGAACATCTGCTCCGGGCTGTAAGGCAATACCTTGTGCTCAGCATGGGTCGGCATGGCTAGGCGGCCACCAGCGCGAGCTGCTTTGCACGAGTATCGCGCAACTGCGCGAAATCCGTGTCCGCATGGTACGAGCTGCGGGTCAGCGGCGTGGCGCTCACCATCAGGAACCCCTTCGCGCGGGCCATTGCGGCATAATCTGCAAACTCCTCCGGCGGCACGAAGCGGTCCACTGCCGCATGCTTCACCGTGGGCTGCAGGTATTGGCCCAAGGTCAGGAAATCGACATCGGCCACCCGCAGGTCGTCCATCACCTGCATGATTTCGGCGCGTTGCTCCCCCAGCCCGAGCATCAGCCCGGATTTGGTGAAGATCGTCGGATCCACCATTTTCACCCGGTCAAGCAACCGGAGCGACTGGTAGTATCGCGCGCCGGGCCGAATGGTTGTGTAGAGCCGCGGAACCGTCTCCAAATTGTGGTTGAACACGTCGGGCCGCGCCTCCGCCACCACCTCCAGCCCGCCGGGCTTGCGCAGGAAGTCAGGCGTCAGCACCTCGACCGTCGTGCCCGGCGCCGTGGCACGGATGGCACGGATCACCGCGGCGAAATGCGCGGCGCCCCCGTCGCGCAGGTCGTCCCGGTCCACCGACGTGATGACCACGTGCCGCAGCCCAAGCTTCGCCACCGCGTCTGCCACCCGCCGCGGCTCGTCCGCGTCGAGCGCCTCGGGCTGGCCGGTCCGCACGTTGCAGAAGCTGCAGGCGCGGGTGCAGGTGTCGCCCATGATCATCATCGTCGCGTGGCGTTGCGACCAGCACTCGCCGATGTTGGGACAGGCCGCCTCCTCGCAAACCGTCACCAGCCGGTTCTCGCGCATCAGCGCCCGGGTCTCGTGGTAGATCGGGTGGTTGGGCGCCTTAACCCTGATCCAATCAGGCTTGCGCTGGATCGGGTTGTCCGGGCGGTTTGCCTTTTCGGGATGCCGCGCCGCGCCCATGCCCGGCACGGCCCGGCGGTGATCGACCACGATACGCGACGCCATGCGGCCTCCCGGCACGAAAATAGAGACACTCAAGTGGATGGGATCGGGCCGCCCGTCAAGCGAGACTCAGAAGTGGATTGCCCGGCCGTAAGCGTCCAGCACCGCTTCATGCATGGTCTCGCTGACCGTTGGGTGCGGGAACACCGTGTGCATCAGCTCGACCTCGGTCGTCTCCAGGGTGCGCGCGACCGCGTAGCCCTGGATCATCTCCGTGACCTCGGCACCGATCATGTGCGCGCCCAGCAACTCGCCAGACTTCGAGTCGAACACGACCTTCACCATGCCTTCCGGCTCGCCCATCGCGATGGCCTTGCCATTGCCGATGAACGGGAAACGCCCGACGCGAACCTCGTGCCCGGCCGCCTTGGCCCGGGTTTCCGTCATGCCGACAGAGGCGATCTGCGGGCGGCTGTAGGTGCAGCCGGGGATGTTGCCGACGTTCAGCGGCTTCACGTCGTTCTGCCGGGCGATGCTCTCGACGCAGATCACGCCCTCATGGCTTGCCTTGTGCGCCAGCCACGGGGCGCCCGTCACGTCGCCAATGGCGTAGATGCCGGCCTCCCCGGTGCGGCAGTACTCATCGATGACGATATGGCCACGTTCCACCTTCACCCCGGTGCCTTCCAGCCCCAGGTTCTCGACATTGCCGACGATGCCCACCGCGGAGATCACCCGGTCCACCGTGATGTCCTGCGCCTTGCCCCCGGCCTCGACCGTGGCCGTCACGGCGTCCCCATTCTTCTGCACCTTGGTCGTCTTGGCCGAGGTCAGGATCTTGATCCCCTGCTTCTCGAACGACTTGCGGGCGAAGGCGCTGATCTCCTCATCCTCGGCCGGCAGGATGCGGTCGAGCATCTCCACCACCGTCACCTCGGCGCCCATGTTGCGGTAGAAGCTCGCGAACTCGATGCCGATGGCGCCGGAGCCGACCACCAGCAGCGACTTCGGCATGCTCGGCGGCACCATGGCCTCGCGATAGGTCCAGATCAGCTTGCCGTCGCTTTCCATCCCCGGCAATTGCCGCGCCCGCGCGCCGGTCGCCAGGATGATGTGCGGTGCGGTGAGCGTCGCGACCTCCCTGCCATCTTTCGTTATGGCCAGCGTGTGCTTGCCCGCAAGCTTCGCCAGCCCGTCGAACACCGTGACCTTGTTCTTCTTCAGCAGGTGCCCGACGCCGCCCGCCAATTGCTTGGCGACCTTGCGCGAGCGCGTCACGATTTTGGACAGGTCAAACTGCACATTGTCTGCGCTGAAGCCGAACTCGCCGAGGTTGTGCAGCAGGTGGTTGATCTCGGATGAGCGCAGCAACGTCTTGGTCGGGATGCAGCCCCAGTTCAGGCAAATGCCGCCGAGGTGTTCCCGTTCCACCACTGCGGCCTTCATCCCGAGTTGCGCGGCACGGATCGCCGCGACGTAGCCGCCGGGGCCACCCCCGACGACGACCACATCGAATTTGCTTTCCATAAAACGATCCTAAAGCATGGGCTTACAGCATCAAGCTGAGCGGGTCTTCGACGACGCCCTTGAACACCGCCATCCATTCGGCGCCGAGCGCCCCGTCCGCCACCCGGTGATCCACGCTCAGCGTGCACGTCATCACGGTCGCGACCGCAAGCGCGCCGTCCTTCACCACCGGCCGTTTCTCCCCGGCGCCCACCGCGAGGATCGCAGCCTGCGGCGGGTTGATGATGGCCGTGAACTGCTTCACGCCGAACATGCCGAGGTTGGAGATCGAGAAGCTGCCGCCCTGGAACTCCTCCGGCTTCAGCTTGCCGGACTTGGCGCGGGCGCCGAGGTCCTTCATCTCGTTGCTGATCGCGGCCAGGCCCTTCTGGTCGGCCTTGCGCACGATGGGCGTGATCAGCCCGTCCGGCATCGACACTGCCACGCTGATGTCGATGTCGTCATACAGGATGGTCGCGTCCTCGGTGAACGTCGCGTTCACCTTCGGCACCCGGCGGAGCGCCGCGGCGGCGGCCTTGATGACCAGATCGTTGACCGAAAGCTTGAACGTGCCTGGTCCGTCCTTCGGCGCCCGCCCGTTCAGGTCGGCACGCAGCTTCAGCAATGCGTCGATCTCGATATCCATCGTGACATAGAAGTTCGGCACAAGCTGATGACTTTCCAGCAAGCGCCGCGCGATGACCTTCCGCATCGTCGAGTTCGGCACAAGTTGGTGCGGCGCCGTGACCGGCGCCGCCGCGGGCTTCGGCGCGGGCTTCGCCTCCGGCTTGGCTTGCTGCACCGGCGGGGCAGCATCGGCCTCCCTGGCACCTGCCTGCGCCTCGACGGGCGACGGCTGCGGCGCATCCGGCGCGTGCCGCGCCTCGATGTCGGCGCGGATGATGCGGCCGTTCGGGCCGGAGCCTTTGACGGACGACAGGTCGATGCTGGCCTGCTTGGCCATCCGCCGGGCCAACGGCGAGGCGAACACCCGCTCGTCCTCATGGGCAGACGCAGGGTTATGGCCGTTGGCCTTTGGGGCCGGCGCGGCGGCGGGGGCAGGCGCGGCAACCGGGGCTTGCGCCACCGGAGCTTGAGCCGGCGGCGCCGCGTCTTCCCCTTCCCCAGCCAGCACGGCAATCGGCTCGTTCACCTTCACCCCGGCAGTGCCATCCGGCACGAGGATCTTGCTCAGCACGCCCTCATCGACCGCCTCCACCTCCATGGTGGCCTTGTCCGTCTCGATCTCCGCGATCACGTCGCCGGCGCGCACGTCGTCGCCCTCTTTCTTCAACCAACGGGCGAGCGTGCCCTCGGTCATCGTCGGCGAGAGCGCCGGCATCAGGATGTTTGTCGCCATGCTGCGCGCCCCCTCAGACGATCTTCTTCACGGCATCGACCACCCAAGGCGGCTGCGGCAGCGCCAGCTTCTCCAAGTTCGCGGCGTAAGGGAGCGGAATGTCCAGCCCATGCACCCGCACCGGCGGCGCATCGAGCCAGTCGAAGCAATGCTCGATCACCTGCATCGCGATCTCCGCACCGATGCCGGCGTAGGGCCAGCCCTCCTCGACTGTCACCAGCCGGTTCGTCTTCTTCACGCTGTCCACGATGGCCGCGGTGTCCAACGGGCGCAGGCTGCGCAGGTTGATCACCTCGGCCTCGATCCCCTGCTCCGCCAGCGTTTCCGCCGCTTTCATCGCCACGCCGACCATGATGCTGTAGGCGACAATGGTGACATGCTTGCCGGTCCGCTCGACCTTGGCCTTGCCGATAGGCACGGTGAAGTCCTCGTCGGTCGGGCACTCGAACGTTTGCCCATAGAGGATCTCGTTCTCCAGCACGATCACCGGGTTCGGGTCGCGGATTGCCGTCCGCAGCAAGCCCTTGGCGTCGGCCGCCGACCACGGCGCCACCACCTTGAGGCCCGGGCAGTGCGCATACCAAGATGCATAATCTTGGCTGTGCTGCGCCGCCACCCGGGACGCGGCGCCGTTCGGCCCTCGGAACACGATGGGGCAGCCCATCTGGCCGCCCGACATGTACAGCGTCTTGGCGGCCGAGTTGATGATCTGGTCGATGGCCTGCATGGCGAAGTTGAAGGTCATGAACTCGACGATGGGCCGCAGCCCATCCATCGCGGCGCCCACTGCCATGCCGGTGAAGCCGTGCTCGGTGATCGGCGTGTCGATGATGCGCCGCGGGCCGAACTCGTCCAGCAGGCCCTGGCTGATCTTGTAGGCGCCCTGGTACTGCGCGACCTCCTCGC